>USQS01000026.1 GCA_900556865.1 uncultured Clostridium sp.
GCTAAGGATAAAGTTTAGAAAGGTGAGAAAGAACAAATGAAAAAAAATTTAAAAATAAGTTTCTATCCTATTGCAGTTATATTAGCTTACTTTTTTTGTATAATTAGATTAAGCTATGTACCAAATATCAACAATTATGCATTAATTATTGATATTCTGTTGTTTATATTTTTATTTCTAAAAGGGGCAGTAACAAAAAATTATAAGTATAGAAAAATTAACTTTTCATTATTTATTTTTGGTATATTTTCAGTAGTATCTTCAATTGTAAATATGAAAAACGTTGATGGTACTCTATTATACATTTTGAAAATAATTGATATTACATTATTGGTGCAGTATGTCACAGAAATAAAAAAGGATGTAAATAGTTCTAAAATATTATTTTTTCTATCTGTAATTATGACATTTGTAACAATAAGTTATCAAATGACACATCCACTTTTTGCTTGGAAAAATGGATTAAATTATTTTATAGGAACGAAGTTTTCCGTGTCATATAATGCTATAAGTTCAATGATATTTTATCAATATGCGTTTGGCAATGGAAAACATAAAAATATATTTAACATAATATTTATTATTTTATTTGGATTTGTAGTATATACATGCGATTATGTAAAATGTATGACAGGAGTTATTGGAGCAATTATATGCTTTATATTTATAATTTTAGCAAAATTAAAAAAATTAAAAAGTAAGAAAACATCTGTATTGTTAAAATCAAATACAGCAATATTAATTTTTATTATAAGCGCAATTAGTGTTTTAGTATTAGAAAAAATAATTTCTATTCCAATAATAGAGAATTTAATAACAAATACGTTGGGAAAGAGTTCCGATTTATCAGGGAGATTGATTGTTTATAAAAATTATCCTGTATATTTAAAAGATCACATCCTATTTGGATATGGCTATAATAATGTTTATGAACTATTTAAAGATACAATGAAAATTAGAAGTAATTCATTTGCATGTAATGCACAAAATGCTTTACTAGAATATATTCTTTATTTTGGTTTGTTTGGTACATCAAGTTTTATTGTGTTTGTAAAAAATTCATTTAAAAGATTAGGAAATTTATCAATAGATGAAATGGATAGAAAGAGAATTTTTATATTGGGCTTTTATTTATTGGTCTTTTTGGGAATAATAGAAATAACTATAAATCCGTTATTTTATTTATTTTTGTCATTAATTGCTTGCGGAGAAAAGAAAGGAGAAAGAGATAATGAAAAAAGTGGGAATAATCAGTATGCAGAGGATAATTAATTATGGTTCTTTTTTACAAGCATATGGTTTATATAGTACTATAAAAAAAATTGGATATGATGTTAATTTTATAGATTATCATTATGATGGTACATTAGTGGATATAAAGAGGACACCATTTCTAAAGAAAATACTTAGAAATTTAAATATGATAGATTTTTTTAATAAAAGGCAACATAATAAGAAATTTAAAGCACAAATTACAAATGCACTTAAAGAGATTGGAGTAAATGATGATTATAATTATGATAAAAATATCGATTCTCTTGTAATAGGAAGTGATGAAGTATTCAATTGTATGCAAGGTTTTCCTGTTGGATATTCATTAGAATTATTTGGAAAGGGATTTGAAAACAAAAATATAATTTCTTATGCAGCTTCTTTTGGGTATACAACTGCTGAAATGTTAAAGAAATATAATAAGGAAACAGAAATAGGAGACTTATTAAATAAATTTAATGCAGTATCTGTTAGAGATGAAAACAGTTACAAAATAGTTAAAGATTTGTGCAATAGAGAATCATATATTAATCTTGACCCAGTTCTAATAGCCGATTATTCTAAATTTATAAAGAACGAAAGACCAATTAAAGAAAATTATATAATTATTTATGCTTATCCAAAAAGATTTACTAAAGAAGAGCAAAAATATATAAAATCATTTGCAAAAAGGCATAACAAGAAAATTATAAGTTTAGGTTTTTACCAAGAAATAGCTGATTACAATTTACCAATATCACCTTTTGATGTTTTTACATATTTTAAATATGCTGATTATGTAATTACAGATACATTCCATGGTACAATTTTTTCAATTAAGGTTAATACGAAATTTTGTACTATTGTTAGAAAGAGCAATTTAAATAAATTATCATATTTATTAAAGACTTTGGAACAAGAAGATAGAATGGTACGTAAATTGGAAGATATTGAAACATTATATGATAAAAAAATAAATTACGAAAAAACAAATTTAATTATAAAAAATGAAACAGAAAAATCTATACATTATTTACAAGAAAACATTTGAGGTGATTTTAAGTGAAGAAAGAATCAAGAAAAAAATATTTGCTTAAGAATACAATATTTTTTTCAATTGGAAATTTTGGCTCTAAAATTATTAACTTTTTTTTAGTGCCATTGTATACCAATATTTTGTCAGTTGCAGAATATGGTACTGTTGATTTGATGACTATTTTAACAACAGTGTTGGTGCCAATAATAACACTAAATTTGTCTGAAGCGGTTTTAAGATTTTCATTAGATAAGGATGCTGATAGAGAAAAAATATTAAATATTGTTACATTAGTATCAATGATAACTGCTTTAATATCAATAGTCATGATTCCAGTGTTAAAGATATTTGAAATCACATCACCGTACTCATTACTGCTTGCCATGTATATACTTACATTTTCCATTTCATCTATATTATTATGCTATATGCGTGGAATAGAGAAACTATTGGATTATTCAGTAATAAGTATAATTCAAACAATTTTAATAGCAACATTGAATATAATATTTTTAACTAAATTTAAAATGGGTATAAGAGGGTATATAGTAGCATACATAGTTTCATATATTACAACAATTATTTTGTGTTTTATTAGAAGCAATATGATAAAACATTTAAGTTTTAAAATAGATAAAAAATTATTAAAAGAGATGCTTAAATATTCTGTATTACTAATTCCTAATTCTCTAATGTGGTGGATTATGAATTCAATGGATAGAGTAATGGTCACTTCTATTATAAATGTTGAAGCAAATGGAATATATGCAGTTAGTTATAAGATACCATCAATATTAACAACATTTACGAATATTTTTAATCAAGCCTGGATGTACTCTGCAGTTAAAGAAAAAAATAGTAAAGATAAGGATGAATATACAACAAAGATATTTAAAACACTTTCAATCTTTGTAACTACAGTATTAATACTTATTTTAGTAATTTTAAAACCTCTATTAAAGATATATGTAGGAAATAAATTTTATGATGCATGGAAATATGTTCCGCCATTATTGATTGGATCAGCAATTTTAACATTAGGCTCTTTTTTGGCAAATGAATATACAGCACATAAAGATAGTAAGGGATTTTTATTTTCATCATTAACAGGAGCAGTAATAAATTTGATTTTAAATATTGCATTAATACCAAGAATAGGAGTTTTAGGTGCAGCTGTAGCAACTTGTATTAGTTATATGGTTGTATTTTTATACAGAGTTAATGATACGAGAAAGTATATAAAAATTAATTACAAAGATGTAAAATTAATATTAAGTTGGGCATTAGTATTTATTTGCTCAATAAGTGTTTACTTAAATAAATATAGTATAATTATTGAAGTTGCATCATTTATAGCTATATTAATCGTAAATAGAAACTTTTGGAGTAATTTTATAAAAGGTATATTTCAAAAAATAAAAAATAGAAAATAAGGAGTGCAAAGTTATGATTTGTTCCAAAGAAAAATGTACTGGATGCGAAGCTTGTTACTGTGTTTGCCCTAAAAATGCAATAACAATGCAAGAAGATGATTATGGAAATATTTATCCAATAATAGATAATAATAAATGTATTCATTGTAGTATGTGTAAAAAAGTTTGTCCACAGTTGAAGGAAAAACTTGATTTTAAGACTCCAATGACAGCTTATGCAATGTATGTAAAAAATACTAAGAAAAGAGCACAAAGTACATCAGGTGGTATTGCATCTATTTTATATGAAAAAATTTTAGAGGAAGATGGGATTATTTATGGAGCGTCAAATATTTTTGGTAGCACCAAAAATTTACATTTTATAAGAATAGACAATAAAGAAGATTTATATAAAGTAAAGGGCTCTAAATATGTTCATTGCCATATAAATGGTATATATGTAAATGTAAAAAAAGATTTGTTAAATAATAAAAAAGTATTGTTTATAGGTACTCCATGTCAAGTGGCTGGATTAAGATGCTTTCTTATGAAGGAATATGATAATTTAATTACTGCAGATATAATATGTCATGGTGTTCCAAGTCAGAGACTTTTATTTGAACAAATAAATGAATTGAAAATTCCAGTAGATGAAATTAAACAAATTGTATTTAGAACGGATAATGAAAATATATTTAATTTTAAAATAATTGGCAATAATAATAATATATTTGATGCTCCTTCTTATATGATACCATATTATAAAAATTTTTTAGAGGGAAACATCTATAGAGAAAATTGTTATTCATGTAGGTTCGCAAAAAAAGAAAGAATAGCAGATATAACATTAGGAGACTTTTGGGGGTTAGATAAAAATTCATTAATTTATGATGACGAAAAGAAAGGAATATCAGTGGTATTAGCTAATACAGAAAAAGGGCTAAAAATTATTAAACGAATACTTAAAGATTGTCGATATGAAGAGAGAAACATAGACGAAGCATGTAAAATGAATGCACAATTAAATAAACCTGTGAAAAAAAATAAAAAATATGAAATATATTTGGAAGAATACCCTAAATATGGATTTAAAAAAACAATGAATGATATGCTAACTACAAAGGAAAAATTAAAATATAAAATAAAAAAAACATTTCTTTATGAACTTTATAAAAAAATAAATAGTTGAATGAGAGAAATAAAAAATAATAATTTATTCCCAAAAATTTCTAAAAATTTTTTTTAAAAAACTATTGCATACAAAATTACAAAATGGTATAATTACCGTGTAAGAAAAATGAGTAAAAAGGAGGATAAAAAATGAAGAAACTAATGTCAATTTCACTTCTAATTATGGTTATGCTACTATTAATAGCTACAACTGTAAATGCTACAACAAACAGCGAATTACCACAAAAATTATATTCAATGGGGTCTAAATATGGAATGACATCTGCAGATAAAGTTAAAATTGAAAGATATTTAGCAGATTACCCAGTAACAGAAGAGCAAGCTAATAAAATTGTGGCTAAAGCAGAAGAAGCTGTTAAAGTTATGGAAGATGCTGGAGTAACAAATGTATCTAAGTTAAATAGTAAACAATTAGATAAAATTAAAAGTATAGCTAATGAAGCAGCAACAATAGTAGATGTAACATTAAAATTCAAGAAAAATAGTGTTGAAATTTACAAAGATGGAAAGTTAATAGAAGAAGTTACTTCAAACAACGGAAAACTTGCTTATACTGGAAATAATGTAAATGCAGTTTTAGCTGTTTCTTCAGTAACAGTTATAGCCCTAGCTACAGTATTTGTAGTTAAGAAAAAATTTGCAAATGCATAGTATGGCTGGACATGCAGTAAAAGCAACTATTATAGATGTAATAGTTGCTTTATTTATTACAGTTTTCATTTTATTATCTGTTTATCTACTTTTTGGGGCTAGAATAGATGAAACAATTTCCTTAATCAATAAAGTTTCTATTGATTTAGAAAATAAAGAAATAAAAGAAACTGTATTATCTGAAAACAAAATTCAAAATTATCCAGAATATGGAACTAAATATGGAACAATAGAAATTCCTAAAATTGATGTTAACCTTCCTGTTTATTATGGAGATTCATTAGATATTTTGAAAAAAGGTGTAGGGCATTCAAGCCGGAAGTTACTTCCCAGGCGAAGGTGGTTCTATAGTTTACATGGGGCATAATTCTAAAAAAATGTTTAGAAGATTTTCAGAACTGCAAATAGGAGATAAAATAAAAGTAACTACTTCTTATGGCGAATATAATTACAAAATCTATGATATGAAACTTATAAAAGAGACAGAAGTAGATAAACTTCCAATACAAAAAGACAAAGAAATTCTTATGGTATATACATGTTATCCATTCAATAATGTAGGGTATGCAACACAAAGATATGTTGTTTATGCTAATTTAGAAAAATAGTAGGAGGAAAAATAACAATGAGAATAATCAAAAAAATAATTAAAATTATATTTTCAGCAATACTTACAATTTCAATTTTGTTATATATATTAATTAATTTGCTTTCCTCTACTATTTTAAAAGAAAGCTATATACTTTCAAAATTGGATCAGGCAAACTTTTACCAAAAGGTTTATGAAGAAGTTAATTCAAATTTTGAAAAATATATATATCAATCTGGGTTTGATGAAAATGTATTAAATAATGTTATAACTGAAGAAAAAGTTAAAGAGGATTTTAAAATTATAATTGATAATATTTATAATGGGACAAACCAAGATATTAATACAGAGACAATAAAAACAAATTTAACAAATAATATAAATAGCCAATTAGGTGCAAATATAAGTAAAATTCAGCAAAATTCGATAGATTCTTTTGTGGATACTATTTTAAATGAATATACTCAAACTATTTTACATACTCAATATGAAAATAAAATAAATAAAGCATATACTCAAATTAATAAATATATTAATTTAGCAAATAAGGCTTTGTTAATAATAATGGCTGTTTTAATAATACTTCTAATATTGTTAAATTTAAAAAGACTTTATAGGGGAGTTTCTTATATTGGAATTAGTATGCTTTCTTCTGGGATTTTGCTTTGTATAGCAGACATTTTTATAAAAATGAAAGTTGATATTAAAAATATTGTTATTTTAAATGATACAATATCTAAAATTATTATAAATGTAATTACAGAATTATTAGCTAATATCTTAAAAGATGGTATAATTTTGCTAGTTTCAGGAATTGTATTAATAATTATAGCAAATTTAAGAAGAGCATATAAAAAATACAAATATGAACAATCAAAATACAATGCAGAAGATTAATTAAAATACTTTAGAAAGAAGGGATTAAAAAAATAAAATGGAAGAATTAGATTTAAAACAATTATTACAAATATTTTGGGAGAAAAAATTACAAATAGTATTAATAGTATTTCTATTTGCAATTGTAGGTATAGTCTATACTTTGGGGTTTGTAACTCCTAAGTATCAAGCAACAACATCTTTGCTTTTGGCAACAAATTCAGCACCTACAACAAGTGGAGCAGGCTCATCTATAACAACTTCGGATGTTACTTTAAATTCAAAATTAGTTTCTACATATAGCAAACTTGTAAAAAGTGATAGAGTTGTAAGAAGTGTAATTTCTAATTTATCATTAAACATGGAAGAAGGAACTTTGAAAAAAATCGTGAGCGTAACGGCAGCAGAAGATACAGAATTTATAGAAATTGCAGTAAAAAATGAAGATCCAGTCTTAGCTACTAAAATTGCTAATGAAATAGCAAAAGTTTTTCTTGATAATGTAAAAGAATTTTATGGTGTTGAAAATGTTCATGTTGTTGACGCTGCAGAAGTACCTCAATCACCTTGCAATATAAATCACGCTAAAGATGTAGTTATTTTTGCTGCTATAGGAGCTGTTATAGCTGTTATGTATATTCTATTAGCAAACATGCTAGATAACACAATAAAAACACCAGAAGATATTGAAGATGGTTTAGGTCTTCCGGTACTTGCTACTATTCCTATGATAGAAAATTTTGGAAATACGAAAGGGGAAAGGAAAAAATGAAAAAAGAGGTTATAGCACATAAGGATCCAAAATCACCAGTTTCAGAAGTGTTTAGAACTTTAAGAACTAATATACAATTTATGAATACTGATAAAAAGTTAAGAACTTTGCTTATAACATCTACATTTGTAGGAGAAGGAAAAAGTTGGGTTACATCAAATTTAGCTGTTACCTTTGCACAAACTGGAAAAAGGGTTATTTTAGTCGATGCAGATATGAGAAGAGGAAGGCAATATGCAATTTTTGGAGTATCTCCAAGACCAGGACTTTCAAATTTATTATCTGAAATGGAAATTTATGATAATGGAACTATTTCTGAAAATGTTATAGATTATATTCAAGAAACTGAAGTACCAAATTTATTTGTAATTTCTGCAGGTTCTGTTCCACCAAACCCTTCAGAACTTTTAGTTTCAACTAAAATGTCTAAAGTATTAGAAGAATTAAAAAAGGTTTGTGATATTGTAATTATAGATGGAACACCTTGTGAACTTGTAACAGATTCTGTTATTCTTTCAAGAATAGTGGATTCAACTGTTGTGGTAGCAGCACATAAATCAACTAAAAAAGATGTTTTAGAAAGAATTGTAAAAAACATAAAAAATGTTGGCGGAAACCTTGCTGGTGTTGTTATTAACAAAATTCCTGTTTCTAGCAAAGCATATGGTGAAAGATATTATTATTATGGAGAAAGAGATACAAAAAATAAAAAGAAAAAACCTTCTCGCAAAGAAAGTGGAGCAAAGAAAATAGAAGAGAAAAATAAGGAAAGAATAATGAAAACTATGAAAATAGAAAAAAAGCATGATGAAAAAAAGTCTGTACTTAAAACAAATAATGATATTTTAAAAGATAACACTTCATTTTCTAATACAGGAATGAATAAAACAAATGAAATTTTAAAACAAGTAAATGACTATATAGAAAAAGAAAAAAAAGATTTATTGTAATGAAATAGGGGGCATAGTATGATTGATTTTCATACACATATTATTCCTAATATAGATGATGGTTCAAGGAGTGTAGAAGAAACATTTAATTTAATACAAGAAGCACAAAATGCTGGTTTTGATAAAATTATTTCAACATCACATTTTAAAGAAAATTTTTACGAAGTTCCTTGTTCAGAAAGAAAAGCCTGGGTGGATGCTTTATCTCAAGGAATTTCCGAAAAAAATATGAATGTAAAATTATATTTAGGTAATGAAATTTATTTTTCTTCCAATATTGTTGATTTAATAAAAGAAAATAAGGCTTGTTCAATAAATAACACCAAATATGTACTTTTTGAACTTCCTTTGCATTCAGATATACCTTTAAATTTAAATGAAATAATTTATGAGCTAATGGAAAATAAATTTGTTCCTATTTTAGCACACCCTGAAAGGTATTCTTTTGTGCAAAAAAATCCAAACTTTGTTTATAATTTAATTCAAAAGGGTGTGCGGTATGCAATCTAATTTTTGCAGTATTTTAGGAAAATATGGTTCGAAGGCTAAACTGGTTGTAAAAAAGCTATTAGAGAACGATATGGTTCACTTTTTAGGAAGTGATGTACATAAGCAAAATACAATTTATCCAAATATTAATTTAGCAATAAAAAAAATTACAGAAATTATTGGGGAAGAAAAATTATTGGAACTTACAACAACCAATCCAGAACTTGTTTTAAAAAACAAAACGGTAGATTTTCCAGAACCAAAACAAATTAAATTAAATTTTATAGATAAAATAAAATTAAGTAAAAACTAATATATAAAAATACAATTCCTGCAGGTCAAATTTCTAATAAAGTCGCTATTTGATAAATGGCGATTTTTTTCATAAATTTATTCATAACACAATACCATTTTTTTACATATAATAAATATGAGAACAAATAAAAAGGATTGTGATAAAATGAGGAAATTTGGAATAGATGTTTCAGAACATCAAGGAGAAATAAACTGGAATGATTTAAAATCTAAAATAGATTTTGCAATTTTAAGGCTTGGTTGGATTGGCAATAAGGAAAATCATACTTTAGACAAACAATTTGAAAGAAATTATAATGAATGTAAACGTTTAGCAATACCTGTTGGTGCATATATTTATTGTTATGCAAACAATGAAGAATCAGCTAAATCTGGGGCAAATTAGACAATAAATAATCTAGCTGGAAGACCTTTAGAATTACCTATTTATATTGATATGGAAGATAATTCAATTATGAATTTATCTAAGGATAATTTAACTAATATTTGTATAGCATTTAATTCTGTGGTAGAAGCTAATAACAAATGGGCTGGAGTATATGCCAATCTTAATTGGTTTGACAATTATTTAAACAAAAATATAATAAAATCTAAATATACAACATGGATTGCTCACTATACTTCTGGAGATGATAGATATCAAGGGGAATATTAATGTAAATGAAATTATAAAAATGAATAAGACTATATCATATACTGTTAAAGCTGGAGATACTTTATCTAAAATTGCAAAAAAATATAATACAACTTATCAAGAGCTTGCAAGAAAAAATAATATTAAAAACCCTAATAAAATTTATGTTGGTCAAATTTTAAAGATATAATGAAAATATATTATAAAAATAATAATGTTTCAATAAAGAAGTAGC
>USQS01000027.1 GCA_900556865.1 uncultured Clostridium sp.
AAATTCAATTCTAAAAAATTTTGAAAATAATTATTTTTTATAAAAATAGCTAAAAACTAGTATTTCATTAAAAAGCCATTTAACTTTCAACGTTAGCTACAACATCTAATATTATACATACTTTCAGTCTATTTGTCAACAAGAACTTTTTGACACCTTTCGACACAATTCGACAAAACCTTATCCTCTTTGATTACTCATTTTGCTCTTGCTTATAAACTTCACAAAGTATATATTTTTTTTGTTCAAAATTGTAACTTTTTTATCATTTTTACATATACTTTTATAAATAGGAGGTAACTTATGTGTGGAATTGTTGGTTTTATTAATTATAAAAAAGAAATACCAAATAGAAAAAATGTTTTAAACAATATGCTACAATCATTGTCCAATAGAGGACCAGATGAAGAAGGAATTTATCTAAATTATAATGTTGCTTTTGGACACAAAAGGCTTATTGTTTTAGACCCAAAAGGTGGCAGGCAACCTATGATTGAAAAATATTCTTTTGGAGAATATGTTATTATTTATAATGGACAAATTTATAATACTAAAGAATTAAAACAAACTTTACTTGAAAATGGATTTACTTTTTCTAGTTATTCAGATACAGAAATTTTATTAAAAAGTTACATACATTTTGGAAAAGATGTTGTTAAACATTTAAATGGAATTTTTGCATTTGCAATTTGGAATACAAAAACAAGTGAACTTTTTCTTGCAAGAGATCATTTTGGTATAAAACCTTTATTCTATACAGAATTTGATGACAGCCTTATTTTTGCTTCTGAATTAAAAGCATTATTTAACTATCCTGGTTTAGAAAAAACAATAGACGCTCAAGGAATTTCTGAACTTTTAGGAATAGGACCTTGTCATACCCCAGGTTTTACACCATATAAAAACATCTTTGAAATAAAACCTGCTCATTTTGCTGTATACAATAAATCTGGTCTTTTTATAGAAAAATATTGGGAATTGAAAACCAAACCTCATTTAGAAGACTTTGAAGAAACTTCTAATCACCTTCGTACACTTTTAGAAGATTCAATCTCAAGGCAACTTGTTTCAGATATGCCAATTTGTACATTTTTATCTGGTGGTTTAGATTCTAGCATAATTACAAAATTTACTGCAGATTATTTTCAAAAGGAAGAAATGCCACCTCTTGACACATATTCTGTAGATTATGTTGATAATGATAAAAACTTTGTGAAGTCAGATTTTCAGCCAAATTCTGATAATTACTATATAAATATTATGAATAAATCTACCTATACAAATCATCATAATATTATTTTAGATACTCCTGCACTAGCAGAAAGCCTAGAAAATGCAATGGTTGCAAGAGATGTTCCTGGAATGGCAGATGTAGATTCTTCTTTATATTTATTTTGCAAAGAAGTAAAAAAAGAAAAAACAGTTGCTCTAATGGGAGAATGTGCAGATGAATTTTTTGGTGGTTATCCTTGGTTTTTCCGTGAAGATACTTTAAAAGCTAACACTTTTCCTTGGTCTATTGCAGTTACAGAAAGACAACAACTATTAAATCCAGAACTTGCTAAAAAAATCAATTTAAAACAGTATATTGACTACAGATATAACCAATCTTTATCTAAAGTTGAAATTTTAGATAATGACTCTTTTGATACATCTCAAAAACGAAAAATTTCTTATCTAACTATTAATTGGTTTATGCAAACATTAATCGAAAGAGCAGATAGAATGAGCATGGCAAATGGTTTTGAAGTTAGAGTACCTTTTTGTGATTATAGACTTGCAGAATATATGTATAATGTGCCTTGGGAAATGAAAGCATACAAAAGTCGTGAAAAAGGTCTTTTAAGACATGTGGTAAAAGACTTACTACCTGAAGAAATAGTAACAAGAAAAAAATCTCCTTATCCAAAAACTCATAACCCTACTTACTTAAAAAAAGTAAAACAAATGTTAATCCAGATTATGAAAAACCCTATTAGTCCTATAAATACTCTTCTTAATAGAGATTACATTTTAGACATAATAAACACTGATGGTGCAAGTTTCACAAGACCTTGGTTTGGTCAATTAATGACTGGCCCTCAACTTATGGCATATCTTTGCCAAGTTAATATGTGGCTTGAAAAATATCAACCAAATATAGAAATATAGAGAGCCTGCTCTCTATATTTCTATTAAAATGATGGAAAATAAAAATGACTTTCCGTTTGCTTCTTTAAATTAGTTGTTTTACTTGAATATTTTTGTATTTCCATTATTGGAATAGGTAAAAACGAAATGATTAAGGTAATTGCCCATTGCATTACATTTAAATTTGTTAATTTGAAAATTTCTGCTAATTTTGGTATTAAAACAACTATTGTTTGCACAATTGTACCTAAAATAAAACTCATAATTAAATACTTATTTTCAAATATTCCAACTTTAAAAATTGATTCTTCACTTTTTATGTTAAAACTATGTACTAATTCTAGCATACCAATTGCAACAAAAGCCATTGTCCTTGCAACTTCTAAACCAAAAAATTTATTTCCAATATAAAAAGCAACTAATGTAAGTATTCCAATCATTGCTCCTTCTACAACAATTTTATTCCAAAGTCCATCTGAAAATATTCCTTTTTTATTATTTCCGTGGTTTTCTTTTCATTATATTTTTTTCTGGTGGCTCTAATCCAATTGCAATTGCTGGAAGAGAATCTGTAACCAAATTTACCCATAAAAGCTGAATTGCAAGTAATGGTGAATCAAAACCTAGTACTAACCCCATAAATATAGTTACAATTTCCCCAATATTTGTTGAAATTAAAAAATGGATAGCTTTTTTTATATTATCATATATATTTCTTCCCTGTTTAACTGCTTCTACTATTGTCACAAAATTATCATCTGCTAAAATCATATCTGATGCACTTTTTGCAACATCTGTACCATTTTTTCCCATTGCAATTCCAATATCCGCATTTTTTAAAGCAGGACTATCATTTACACCGATCACCAGTCATAGCAACAACCGCTCCAGTCTTTTGCCATGCCTTAACAATACGGACTTTGTGTTCTGGTGTTACCCTTGCAAAAACAGAATATTGATTAATATTTCTTTCTAACTCGCTTTGAGGCATTTTGTCTAAATCTTTGCCTGATATTGCTTTATCTCCAGTTTTAAATATTTCTATTTTAGTTGCTATTGCTTTTGCAGTTTCAATATGATCTCCTGTTATCATAACTGTTTTTATCCCTGCTTTTCTGCAAGTTTCAACTGCTTCCTTTACACCTTCTCTTGGTGGATCTATCATTCCAATTAAACCTACAAAAATTAAATCCTTTTCAATTGTATCTGTATCTATTTTACTTGGCAAACTATCTAAATCTTTATACCCTACAGCTATAACTCTTAAAGCTTTTTGTGCCATTTTTAAATTAGAATTTTTCATATCTTTTACTTCTTGTTCATTCATCATATTAGAACATTTCTCTATAATTACATCTGGTGCTCCTTTTGTAATTATTCTATATTTATTTCCTATTTTATGAATTGTAGTCATCATTTTTCTTGTAGAATCAAAAGGAATTTCACTTATTCTTGGCATTAATATATATAAACTATCTTTATCTTTATTCTTTTTTATTGCATAATTTACAATAGCTGTTTCTGTTGGTTCACCGTAGAGCCTGTTTATTTCCATCTTTTATTTCTATTTCACAATCAGTACACATAGTTGCAAGCTCAACTAAAAAACCCTCATCTTTAGATTTTGTTTCTACAACTTCCATCTGATTTTTAGTAAGAGTTCCTGTTTTATCAGAACATATTACATTGCTACTTCCTAAAGTTTCAACAGCTGGTAATTTACGTATTATGCTATTTTTCTTTGCCATTTTTGTTACACCAATAGAAAGCATAATTGTAACAATTGCAGGAAGTCCTTCTGGTATAGCTGCAACCGCTAATCCAACTGAAGTCATAAACATTTCTATTGGTTCTATTTTTTTAATAATCCCTATTACAAAAATAACCATACAAATAGCCAAACACGTAACACCGAGCATTTTTCCTACTTCTCCTAATTGTTTTTGAATTGGTGTTTCTGGTGCTTTATCTTCTATAATCATATTAGCAATTTTTCCAACATTCGTATTCATGCCTATTTCAGTTACAACTGCTTTTGCATGCCCATTCACAACAATACTAGACATAAATGCCATATTTTTTTGGTCTCCTAATGGTGCGTCTTTATTAACTATTATATTTTCATTTTTTTCCATTCCTTCTGTTTCGCCCGTTAAGCTTGATTCTTCAATTTTCAAATTAAAGCATTCTATTAGCCTAGAATCTGCTGGAACATAATTTCCCGCTTCTAAAATTATTATATCCCCTGGAACTAAATCTTCTGCAAGCACTTCTTTTGTGTGCCTATTTCTTACAACTTTTGCATGAGGTGGTGTCATTTTTTTCAAAGCCTCTATAGATTTTTCTGCTTTTGCTTCTTGAATTACACCCATCAAAGCATTCAAAATTACAATACCAATAATAATAATTGAATCAATATAATCATTTTGTCCTTGTAAAGTAGAAATTACAGCCGAAACAATTGAAGCAATTATTAAGATAATTATCATAAAATCATTAAATTGTTTAACAAACTTAACAAAAATATTTTCTTTTGGCTTATCTTTTAGCCTGTTTTTTCCATACTTATTTTGTCTTTTTTTTACTTCTTCTTCAGTAAGTCCATTTTTTGAATTTGTTCCAAATTCTCTTAAAACATCTTCCTTTTTTATAGTTTGCCACATAATTATCCTCTCCTTCGTATTTTTTCTATTTAACTATATGCTTGTCTTTTAAATTTATACCTATTTTTTTAGAGCCAAAAAAAAAAGCCTATATAAAACATAGACCTTTTTATTTTGATAAATTAGAAACATTTTTTAAGAAAATCAAATTTTCTGCAATATCTAAAACAGAGTATACTAAAATTACAATTCCTATAGTCATAATTATTACTCCTGAATTAAATATTATAAACATACCACATAAAAGCATTGCTATTGCAAGAATAAAGCTATATATCCATACATTTAAGTTTGCTAATTTTAACTTATATGCTAAATCAATTCTAATAATAGAACTATACACAATCCATAACCCTATTAAAATTCTAAATAATGCTCCTATTTGTTTACTATACACAATTGTTACTACTCCAAGTATTATGGCAATTATTCCAAAAGTCATATCGTAATTATAAAAATCAAATTTATCTTTGTTTCTTAAATAAATTATAATCTTATATAGCCCAACCATCATAAAAGTAATTCCCAAAATATATGAAATAAACTTTACAGTTTCATCTGGATTTTTAATTAAAACTATTCCAAGAATTGCAAAAATAATTGATATAAGTAAAGAGCTTAAACCTGTTTTCTTTAATACTTTTTCTAAATACTCCATATATTATCACTTTCCTTTCTAAATGTATACTTTTTATTTTTCATTTGACTTACATTTATAATATAAATCTATTTTTAATAATTGTCAATAGTTTTAAAAAAAAATATTATCTTACATCAAATAGTGTGAAACATGTGTAAACTTAATCTTTTATTCTAAAAATAAATTTTACAATTCCTCTAAATGCTTTTGGAACTTTCTTTACAACTATCTTCATTTTAATCACATCCCTTTCTTTAAAAGGTACAATTTAAACAAAAATAAATTATGTACCCATTTTTTAGCAAGCCAGCCATATAAATCCTATGGCTGTAACAGCAAGACCTATTAATATTAACCAACCTGTTATTGGAAGAAAAAGAACCATTAAAATTCCTATACCTAAACCAATTAAGCAAACACCTATTGTTTTTTTTAATACACATTTCATTTTAATCACACCCTTTTCTCCCAACACTTTTGTTATATTATATGTTTTTTGTAGTTTTATGTTACCCTATGTTAATTATTTTATTATGTAATAATTGTAAATTTTTTTTAAAAAATATAGACAAATAATACCAATATATGTTATTATATTAGTGTTATAAATCTAATGACAAAGTTATTTTGTAAAAGAAATATTTTTTCTTTTCATAATAAAACAATTAGGAGGTATTTTTTATATGTCAAAATTAAATAAAATTTTAATAATATTTATACTTTTAGTACTATTTTCTTTCAGTTATTGTAGTGCCATAGATGAAAATTTAACATCAAATTCTAACTCTAACTCATCTAACTCTTCAACTTCTGAAACAAACAACACATCATCAAATAGTTCTAAAAATAATAACACAGCTACAACAAACACTTCGTCAAAATCTGCAACATCAACAACTATAAATAGTGTTTCTAATGTTTCAAGTTCAAATACTTCTACAATTACAAACCTTATAAGTATTGCATTAATTGTTATTGGTGTATTATTAATATTTTTTGCAATAGCAATTTTAATTAGATTAAGTAAATAAATTTCAAGTGCCATTTTGGGCACTTTTTTTTTCAAATTTTTTCATAGTATATTTTGAAAAAAAAAATTTATACTAATTTTAGGTTTAATTATAAACTGAATTTTTTAAGATGAATATTAAAAATTAAAAATTTTTATTTTTTATTCTTACTATTCATCTAAAGAAAGGAAAATATTAAAAAATGAAAAAAATTTTTCTCGGTTTAATTTTATTTACTTTGATAATTGCCTTTTCATTTAGCTATGTATTTGCAGCAGATAACAACTCTATGTTGGAAAACGCTGCAAATGGAATAAGAAATGTTGTTGGTAGTGCCGAAAATACAGTAGAAAATGCTGCTAAAGATGTTTCTAATACATCTAAAAATGCAACAGGAGCTATGGAAAATGATGCTTCAAAAAATCACATGAATACAAATAATGCAACCTCAAAAACAAATAGTAATTACACTGCTAGAAGAACATCAACTACTGCAAATAATAATGGATTTTTAAACATGAATTCAACAACATGGATTTGGCTTATTTTAGCAATTGTAGCCATTGCAATTATTGCTTTAGTATACTATTATTCAGCAACAGTAAGTAACCAAAATCATTATAATGATGATGACGAATAGTTTTTGACTTTTGGGCTATTAAATGCTATAATCTACTCATAAAATTTATTTTAATGAGAGGAATGATTTAATGTCAAATATAAAATTAATAGCTAAAAATCCTAATGCCTATCATAATTTTAATATAACTGATACTATAGAATGTGGTATTGTTCTTACAGGTACAGAAATAAAATCTATTAGAAAGGGAAAAGTAAATTTAAAAGATTGTTTTGCCAAGATAAAAAATGGCGAGTGTTTTATAATTGGCATGCATATTAGCCCTTATGAATTTGGAAACATTTATAATAAAGACCCTTTAAGAGATAGAAAACTTTTGCTTAACAAATCTGAAATTCGTAAACTTATTGGCAAAATAAAAACAGATGGGTATTCTTTAATTCCTATTTCTATGTATTTTAAAGGAAGTTTTGTTAAAATCGAACTTGGTATTGGAAAAGGTAAAAAACTGTATGACAAACGTCAAGAAATTGCAAAAAAAGAAGCTCAAAGACGTATACAAATTGCAATGAAAGAAAATCAAAAATAAAAAGAGAGGCATTCGCCTTTCTTTTTAAGTATTTACTCCTATTACGCCTCCTATTATTCCACCAATAATTCCTGCAAGTAAAATTATTATAGTCAAAAATGTGATAGAAAAGTCAGAATTTGCAGTACTAGATATTAAATATAAAATCATCATATATATAAAACCTATAGTGGCTCCATTTAGTAAACCATTATTTTTTAGCTTTCGTGTTGCTATTGAACTCCCCATTAATATGCTAATTCCTGTTACTGTAATAATAACTGGTGCAATGGTTTGTTCTGAAATATTTGTATAAACAAGTAATATTGAAAAAATAATTAAAGCAAATATTGTAAACAAAAAAGCGATTATAACTCCTTTAATAATACCTGTAATTGCATTATTACTTTTAAAAAAAATCATACTTAATCATACCCTTTCTCTTTCAAAGTCTATTATTCACTTAACTTACTATATTTATATTCAAAAAGATTATTTTTATACATCAAGTCAAAACTTTAATACACGCTTCTATCTCACAATAACTTATTCTTCTCTAATTGGCTTACAATATATACTTCCAATACAGACTTTCACCGATTAACTAAACTACATGCCTGTCGCACAACAAAAAGCGAGCTCTCGCTCGCTTTAATCTATGTTTTTAGGAATTTATTATGTTAAACAAATTTAATTATTTGAAGACCATCTCATTACTTTTATGTCTCTATATCTATTTAAAACTAAATTATATTTGTCATATTCATCTTCCCATAAAGCATTTGGTACTTTATCAAAAGCTTTAAACATTTCTTCTGCCTCTTTTAAATAAATAAGCTGATCTTGCAAACTTAACTTCTCATATTTTTTAGAGAATTCATATAATCTATCTAATGTTTGGTTAGCTTCTACAAAACTCCAAAAATCTTTTACTTTTATTCCAGCTAATTTTAACTGCATTACTGCATAGCTTACCAAAGCAAATATTACTAAAACTAATATATACACAACTATTACTAATCCCTTCATTTTAACCACCTCCTGGCTAAATTTTTCTTATGCAATTACATTATACCACATTTTTCCAAAAAATGCAAATTTTATGTAAAACATCTTTTCAAATGTCTTATTGCCTAGGTGAATACCTTAAGATGTAATCTAATTAGAGATTGTAAATTAATTTCAAAAAATATCCCCTCACTTTTTTAGTAAGAGGATATTTTTTTACATATTTATAATATTAGTTGTTATATAGTCAACTCCAATATCTTGTAATTTTGCTTTTTGTACATATGTATCAATTGTCCATATATTTACTTCTACTCCATTTCGATGAGCATAATCTGTTAAACTCTTTGAAATATCTTTCGGACATATTGCACAATTTTTCAAACTAATTGCTTTATTTATATTACTTTTCGAAACATTTTTCACTAAATAACCTATTTTAATAGATTCATCTTCTGCTCTAATTGTTTCAAGTGCCTTTGCATCAAATGTAATAATTATACATTTATCTTGCATATTTTCTTTTTTAATAATATCAACCGCATTTTTTACATATTTTTGTGTTAAGGTTGTTTTTAATTCTACAATTGCATAGCAATTATATTTTTTACAAATTTCTAAATACTCATAAAATGTTGGTACTTTAAGATTATTATATTTTTTTATATTATTTCCTGTATCGATTCTTAATTCTCTAATACTTTTTAATGATTTACTACTAACTTTTCCTTTTCCATTAGTTGTTCTATCTAAAGTTGCATCATGCATGCAAACCAATTCACCATCTGATGTAGCTTGTATATCAGTTTCAATACCAAAAGCGCCATTCTTTCCTGCTAGTTCAAATGATTTAGTACTATTTTCAGGAGCTAATGATCTTGCACCTCTATGTGCAATATATTTTACAGAATCCTGCTCTGCTCCAGATTTAATATAAAATCTTATTTTTTCTGTGTGAGTATTATTAGAATTATCTATAACATTAATTACTATATAATATTTTGAATTCTTTACTTTCAATTTTTTTAATGAAAATGTTAGATAACATTCTTTTGATTTATTAGAAATGTTATATTTATACTTCTTATTTTTGTTATTTAAATCTTCGATGATATAGCCTTTTATTCCACTTCCATCTTTTGCTTTAATTATTAATGAATTAATACTTTTTTTATTTTTGCACTCTGTAGAAATAAAATCTATCCTTGGCGATGCATTAACTGAATAATAATAACCTTTCTCATTCATATTACTCAATTTTTTAATATCAACTACATCTTTAGAATAATTATTTTTACTTGAATTATTTATAGTTGTTATTTTTAAAGTTATTTTATTATTTATCATTTTTGATGGTATATATATCTGTTTTTTATCTTTTGAAACTAATATTTTTGAAGTAATGTTTTTCCATTTAGAATTTGAATACTGTTCAACTTTTACTGATTTAACACCCTGACTATCTTTTACGTTTATAATGACATTCTTCGAATCTGTTAAATCAAATGAAATCCTTGGTCCCCTATT
>USQS01000028.1 GCA_900556865.1 uncultured Clostridium sp.
AAACAATATAGTATCAAATTTTTTAAGTCAAATATTGATGTGCTGTGAATTGTAATTTTAATTTATATCTTAATTCTGTTGCATATTTTAGAGTTGCTTCATTTACTTCTCCAGATGAAATGCGTGCAATTTCTTTTAAAACTTCTTCTTCACTTAATTGTTTAACACTCGTTTGAGTTCTTTCATTTACTATTTTTTTGCTTATAAAATAATTGTAATTTGCACTAGCTGCTATATTAGGTAAATGAGAAATACATATTACTTGATGTTTGCTTGCAATTTTGCCTAACTTTTCAGCAACAGAATTTGCTGCTTTTCCACTTATTCCAGTATCTATTTCATCAAAAATAAGTACTGGTGTTTTATCTGTATTTGCAAGAACAGTTTTTATTGCAAGCATTATCCTAGACATTTCTCCACCTGAAGCTATTTTATTAAGCTCTTTTTCTTCTTCTCCTACATTTGTAGAAATATAGAAAATAACTTTATCTTTACCTGTTTGAAAATATTCTTGTTCTATATATTTAGTTAAAATATTTATTTTAGCATTTTTCATTTCTAATTCTTTTAAATTTATATTTATATTTTCTGAAAGCTCTATTGCTTTTTTATTCCTTATTTCATGCATTTGGCTCGCATATAAATTCAAATTATTTTCTACTTTCTTTAATTCTTGTTTTAACTTATTTGTATATTCTTCTAAATTCTCTATTCTATATATTTCTTGTTCTAATTCCTGTTTATATTTTATAATTTCTTTTATTGAATTTCCATATTTTCTTTTTAAAGAAAATATTAAATCTAGTCTTTCCTGTAATTCATTTTGTTCTTCTTCATCAAAGTAAATATCGTCTTTATAGCTTGAAATATCTCTTGAAATTTCTTGCAATTCATAATAAGCACTTTTTAAGCTATTTGTTGTTTGTTTATATTTATTATCTATATCTTCTATTTTTTCTAATGCTCTTATGCTATTGCTTAATAAATCAATTACATTTTCTCCTATTGATAAATCTGCTTCATTTAGTGTTTTTACTATTTTTTCAGAATTTGTTATAATTTTTTGTTTGTTTACTAATTCTTCTTCTTCACCATCTTTTAATTCTGCCTGCTCAATTTCATTTAATTGATATTTTAGTAAGTCTAAATTTCTTTGTCTTTCTTTTTCATCTCCAAAATTTTCTTTTAGTTCTTTTTTTAATTCATTGTATCTTTCATATTCTTTTTTATATTTTTGTTTTAAAAAGCTTATTTCTTCCCCAATAAAATTATCTAGATATTTTATATGTTCTTTTATTTCTAATAATTCTTGGTTATCATTTTGCCCATGTATTTCTATTATTTTTTTCATAAATTCTTTAAGCTCGTTTACAGTAACCATTCTACCATTTATTTTGCAAATATTTCTGCCATTTAAATTTATTTCTCTAGTTACAATTATATTTCCATCTATTGCAAATTCATTTTCCGGCTCATAAAAACAAATTTCAACAAAAGCACTATTTGTACCTTTTCTTAACATTTCTTTTGAAAATCTACCACCTGAAATAATGGCCAAAGAACCTATTATTAAGCTTTTTCCCGCTCCTGTTTCTCCTGTTAAAACATTTAGACCTTTTTTAAAATTAATTTCTATTTCTTCTATTATACCTATGTTTTTTATATGTAAATTTGTAATCATAAAACCCTCCTTGCAAAATAATGTTTTACGAATTGTTGTTTGTATTATATATGTTTTTTTTCACTTTGTCAAGAAAATATTTCATTTTAATTTTAATTATTTTTTCACATCAAAAATTACACACTTTAAAAGTCCACTCCTTTAAGAAGTGGACTTTTATAACACTATTAATATTTCCAGTATCCATTCGTCTTTCTTGTATATGTATGGCTTGATGTATTCCCTAATGCATCTGTTACTATGACTTTATATTTTGTATAATTTGGTAATTTTGCATAATTAACAGTCCATACTGTTAAATTATTAACTTTTTTATCATAATATGTATAATTTCCAGCTTTAATTTTAACCCTAGTTATTTTATTTTTATCTTCAATATATAAAATTTTTTCTTTTCTTAAAATAAGGCTTGTTGCATAATTATTACTTACTTTTACTGTTACATATTTTGTATATTCCCATTTCTTTGTTTTCTTATCTTGAACGTTAGCTCTTAAAGTTGAATTTATAGCTTTGTTCTCTTTTGGTTTATAATACCATGTTGTATTTTCTTTTTTGTATCTGTATAACCCACTTGTAGATATTTTTACATCTCTTATACCATCGTCATCATGTACCTTCAATATTTTTCCATTCCAACTTATTGTTGGCTTACTATTACTTGATTTTGTGCTACTTGTTGTTTTAGTACTGCTACTGCTACTTGATTTTGTGCCACTTGTTGTTTTAGTACTGCTACTGCTACTTGATTTTGTGCCACTTGTTGTTTTAGTACTGCTACTGCTACTTGTTGTTTTAGTACTACTACTTGATTTTTTAGCTATTGTCTTCTTTATTGTTTCAACTCTTTTATATTTATCTTCAATCTTTACTTTTACTGTAACAGTTTTTCCGCTCAAACTCTTATTACTCTTTAGTTTATATGTTATTTTCTTTTCATCTTTACTTTTTTCTCCTTTTTCAAAATAACTTGACCAAGCAGTTATTTTAGCAGATTTAATACCATCTTTATCTGTTACTGTAAGCTCTTTAGTCTTTTTATTAAATTTAATGGTTGGCTTTTGGTCTTCCATTTTTACTGTTACTTTATTTGATTTTTCAGTTTTACCATTTTCATATGTTACCTTGACTGTATAATTTTTCTTGTCTTTTGCTAATTCAGTTGTATTATAAACCCATTTGTAATCATTAGATGATTTTTTAACTTTTGTGAAATATTTTTTCAAGTTTCCTAAATCAACTTTCTTTATTTTAGCTGATTTTTCTTTTATTTCTACTGTAAGTTGTTTTTTATCATCATTCCATGTTAATTTTGGTTTTTCCATTTCTTCTGTTTTTGTTTCATTTTTGTTTGTACTATTTACTGTGTTTTGGTCTACTGTATTTTCGGTAGCTGCTCCATTTGTATTTGAATTATTTACTGCATTTGGGTCTACCGTATTATCAGGAACCGTTTCATTTGTGTTCGCATTATTTACTGTATTTTGGTCTACTGTATTTTCGGTAGCTGTTCCATTTGTGTTTGTATTTGTTGTATTTTGGTCTTTATCTTCTTTTCCATCAGCCTTTAATGTTTTTGCTTTTCCTTTTTTTACAAAGAATAATTTATTTCTTATCAATTCTGGGTCATTTCCACCTTTATCTGTTACCTGTATTAAGTAACGATGGTTTGCAGACACTCTTCTTAAAGCTATATATATTTTTTTAGTATCTTTATAATTTGATTTTGCTTCATCAATATAATTTGGTGTTGTTAATGTAACTTTACCATTTTCGTATATATATATTGGTTCTTTCAAATTATATTTTCCATTTTTCTTTATAAATATTTTTATAGTTTTTATTGCTCCATCTGATATTTTTACATTTTGAATATCATCTTTTTTACTAGACCTTGTTACTCTTGGAGATTCGTTTATTCTCCATTCATCTGAATTATTTTTTCTGCTAATTATGAAGTCAGTACTACTTGCTACTTTTTCTCCAGCTTTATTTAAAAGTACTAATCTAAACATACCCTCTTTTGCAAAAGTAAAACCTGTTACATACCCACTACTTTTCTTAATATTATCTAGTGTAATCGCACTTTTACTTATTTTTCCATTTATAATTGGGTACATCTTTGCACTAGTTACTTTATCTGATTTGTCTATTGAAAATGTGATTTTATCCGGATTAGTTTTATCTGCCTTTATACTTGGTGCAAAACCATTTTCATTTTTAGCTTTAGTTTCTGGTGAACTCATTTTTCCACTTATTTTAACTTCTCTTTTATGAATTAAGCCACTCATACTTGTTACTTTTATTTCATAATAGCCATATTCATCTAATTTTTTGATATTTATTATTGCTTTTTTTCCTAAATCTGTTAATTTAGTGTCTGTATAATTAGAATTTGCTTTTTCATTACTCTCTGCATTTCTAAAAATTATATTTTCTTCTTTGTAATCATAGCTACCTTTTGCATTTCTTTTACATATAACAATTTCTTTTATTCCATTTTCATCTCTAATTTTAAATGCTCTATCTTTTTCTGTTTCTGAACTATATGTAATTTGTGGGTCAAGAACTGCTGAATATATTCCATCTTTCTCCTTTTTAATTTCCATTTGTCTAATTACAAATGGTTCTTTAGCTTTTTCTTTATAAAATTCTAATGTTACTTTTCCTGCTTCTCCCGTATACATTATAAAGAGTTTTTTCGCTTTTTGGTCTTTAATTAGTGCTTGTTCTTTTCCTGCTATTTTTACTTTGTCAATTACCGTATTCTCATAATTTGGCATTATAATTCTAAGTTCTTTTCCTGGTTCTGTTTTAACATCCACATCTGTATAATTTAGTAATGTTTTTCCTGGTTCTAAAGCGTCTGTTGCTTTTGATCTAGGTACCATAATACCTGTAATTATTATAGTCATTATAATTATAATACTTAAATTCTTTTTAATAAATTTAATATCCATAATAAACTACCTCCTTTTGTGGGCATAACTCCCCACATTCTCATTATAACGCAAATGTCTAAAAATGTCAAGTTTTTTGGATATTTTTGTAACAATTTCCACATCTACACTCTGTTTTTCCAAATATAGACCTATTCATTAAAATAATAATAACAATAATAATAAAAATAAATACACCATCTGTAATATTAAATAATCCGTTTTCAATTCTGCTTCCAATTTGATAAATACAGGTTGCTAAAACCCATGCAATTACAGTTTGAAAAGTAACAGCCTTTAATAAACTTTTTAAACTTCCAAGCTCCTTTCTCATAGCTCCTATTGCTCCAAAGCATGGTGCAGAAAATAAATTAAATACCATGAATGCATATGCAGATGATACAGTAAAAAAGCTAAATGCTCCCGAACTCGAAAAAATTTTACCCCCTTCTTTAATTTCGGTCGATAAACCACTTATTACGGCCATAGATGAAACCACTTGTTCTTTTGCTACTAACCCTTGAATTGCAGATACCGTAGCTTCCCAACTATTTACACCAAGCATTGGAGCAAATATCCATGATATTTTTTTCCCTATTGAAGCTAATATACTTTCTTCTATACTTACTCCATATTTCATATTAAAAGAAAACGAAAGTAAAAACCATATTACAATCGAACAAAAAAGAATAATACTTCCTGCTCTTTTTATAAATGATAGTACTTTTTCAAAAACTTCTTTTACTACATATTTTAGACTTGGTATTTTATATTCTGGAAGTTCTGAAATATATGTACTAGCTGTATTTTTAAACACTAATTTTTTCATAATTATTGAACTTAAAACTATTACTACAATTGCAAAAAAATATAATGATGTAGAAGCAAGTCCAGGATATTTCGGAAAAAAATATCCTGTAAATAAGGCTATTATTGGTAATTTTGCACTACATGGAATAAATGGAGTTAATATGGCGGTCATTTTCCTTTCATCTTCATTTTCTATAATCCTTACTCCCATTATTCCTGGCACAGAACATCCCGAACCTATTATAAAAGGTATTAAACTTTTCCCATTAAGACCAATTTTTCTAAATATTTTGTCTAATAATAAAGCTATTCTAGACATATATCCTGTTGTCTCTAATAATGATATACACAAAAATAATATTGTAAGTTGTGGTATAAAACTTATAACGGCTCCCACCCCTGAAATTACGCCATCTACAATTAAACTTTCAAGCCATTTAGGGTATTTTGCATTTAACATAGTTTTGGTTATGTCTCTACTAAAAATATTAATGGTATTTTCTATCCAATCTGTAGTTAATTTTCCTACCACTCCAACAGATAAATAATAAATAAAAAACATAATTAAAATAAAAATTGGGAAAGCTAACCATTTGTTTAAAAAAATTTTATCTAATTTGTCTGAATAATTCTCTTTGCCTTCTTTTTTTTCTAAACATTCTTCTGCCACTTGCTCAATAAATTCGTATTTTTTATTTGCTATTTTTTCATATTCATTTATATTAAAACTACTTTTTAAATATGTTGGTTCTTTTTTCTTTTTATTAGAATGCACCTTATCTAATTCTTGAATCACTTCCTTTATTCCTGTCTGCTTTATGGCAGAAACCTTAAAAACTTTTGTACCTAAACACTTCTCTAATTTTTTTTCATCAATTTTTGTTCCACTTTCTTCTAGTTTGTCCATCATATTTAATATAATAATAACATTACAATTTGATTCTAGTAATTGTGTAGTTAAATACAAACTTCTTTCTAAACATGTTGCATCTAAAATATTAATTATAATATCTGGATTTTCTTCAAATATAAACTTTTTTGCCACTTCCTCTTCCATACTATATGGACTTAAAGAATAGATTCCTGGTAAGTCTACTATTTCATGTTTAGTTCCTTTTATTATTCCTTCTTTTTTTTCAATTGTTACACCTGGCCAATTGCCAATTTTAGCATTCATACCTGTCAAGCAGTTGAAAATTGTTGTTTTTCCGCTATTTTGATTTCCAACTAATGCTATTTTCATTTCTATCACTTTCCTTTCTGAAGGCATAAACCAGATTGAAAATTAAAGCACTATACCTTCTATATCTTTTAAATCTTTTTTTCTGATTGCCAATTCATAACCTCTTAATTCAATATCAATTGGATCTCCCATGGGAGCAATTTTTTTTATTTTAATTTTCACACCTTTGGTTATACCCATATCTAAAAGATGTCTTTTAATATTTTTATTTTTTATATTTATATTTGTTACGATTGCTTGTTGCATAATTTTCAATTCAGATAAATTACAAATTTGACCTTTATTTTTCACTTTTATTTTATCCCTCCTTGAGGTTCAAATTAGTTATAAATAAAAATGTCTTCTTCATTCTAATTTATTATAAAATAAAAAAAATAGAACAATAGGCAAAATAAAAATCGGAAAGCCTTTTTAGACTTCCCGATTTTTTTATTGGTTAGTTTGTTCACCACTATTAGCATTATTACTAGAATTCATCATTTGCATAACCATTTGCTCACTTATTTTTTGAAATAATTGTTGTAAACTTTCAGCATTTTTATTATTTAAAAGCATTATATCTTTGCTGTCAACCTTCTCTATTGTAAGGTTTGTATTGAATTTTTTTGTATTTTTATAATTTATACTAAACTTTTGAGTATTTTTTTCTTGTGCACTTCCTGATTGTTCTTCTTTGCTTCCTGTTTGTTCTTGATTTTCTATTTCATCTTCGTCGTCACTTGATAAAACACTTATAAGTTCTCCACTTTTATCTATTTCATATATATACCCTGTTTCTTTGCTTTCTATTATAAATCCATCTTTATTTTCTTCATCTTGGTCTTTAGAAATTTTAAAATTACTAATTCCAGAAAAACCTTGCGTTAAATCTTCTAATGTTAAAGTAGCATTTTCGTCATTTTTGTTTGCAACTATTGTTTCTAAACGAGCAGTAATTGCTTCTTCTTCTTGCGCAGATTTTTCATCTTCTCCAGAAGATTGTGTATCTTCTTCTGATAATAAATTAGATATATTTGAAGATTGCATATTATTTTCTGATAATAAGGAAGCATCATAATTACCACTAAACTCAATTTGTTCTTCCACATTTTCTAAACTTGTTATTCCCTTTATTGTATATTTAATATAACTATTTTTTGTTGTATCTTGTGGTATTACATTTATTGAATATGTTAATTTATCATTATCTTTTTCTTTATTTATTTCTATTTCTTGCCTGTCGGTTTCATTTCCTTTTTCATCATTTTCACTATATAATATATTTATTCCATTTTGAGCTTTTGAAATTGAAAGCTTTGTATTATCTTCAATTTTTTCTGTTTGTAGCAATTGGTTTTTAGCTTTATAAACATTAAATATAATTTCTTCTGAAGCTTCTTCAGAACTTATATTTTGTAAAGTCTTTATTTCTTCATCTATATTTTCTTGGTACATTTTAATAACTGAATCTTTTGCAGAATTATTTTGTTGTCCATACATTGCTGTTATTCTATTTAAAACAACATCATCATTTTTCATTGTTTCTAAAATTTTTGCCAAGATGTCATTATATTGTTTTTTAGTAAGTTGTAATTTATAAATTGTTGCCTTTTTTTCTTTTTCTTTAGAAAACATTTCATCTGTTAAATTTTCATTTATAATATTTTTATATTTTTGACTAATACCATTAATTTCCTCATCTGAAAAATTTATTGTTTCATTAAATTCTATTTTATCAGGTATTGCTTCAATTTGCTCATCTGTCATATTTAAAATTTTTGCCCATTTTTTTAAATCTTTATTTTGTACTGCTAAAAATTTCTTGAACATATTGTCAATTTTAAATCCATATATATCTTCTTGTTTTAATAACTCCATGCTTATAGATTCATTTTCAACTTTAACATTAATATCTTGTTTAAAATATTGGCTGTTATCATCTCTGGTTCCTTTAAATGTTAATTTTATATCTGAACCATCCTGAAGAGTTTCTTCCGTATCACTTGAAATTGTAATTTCTCCATTATTGCTATATGCCGTATTCTTTTGTTTTTCAATATATTTTGAAAAATCCTCATCTTTTAAATTATCAATTAATTCTTCATTTTTTAATATGTATTTAAAAAACGCCTCTTTGTCTGATTTTAAATAATCTGTAAAAAAGTAGGCATATGCCATTGTTGACCCTAATGCAATTAACAAAATTACCAATACTAAAATTATTATTTTTATTTTTTTCTCCATTTTTTATTTTTCCCTCCCAAGATATAGTCATGATACTAATTTCACTGTATTTTCCTTTTAAATTTTTTTTAAGCAAATCTGTAAGCCGGGTTCTGTCTTTTAAATTAGCCATTTATCTAGGCTATATATCACTATATAGCTCAAGCCACGCATTTTTGGACCACCGAGCAAGTGTTTAATATCCAATTTAGGTGTTGCTCCAGATGGGGTTTACACTGACGCCACAAGTCACCTTGCAGCCGGTGAGCTCTTACCTCGCCTTTTCATCCTTACCTATATTAGGCGGTTATTTTCTGTTGCACTTTCCTTAAGGTTTCCCTCACTAGACGTTATCTAGCATCTTTGCTCTACGGAGCCCGGACTTTCCTCTCGCAAACCCTTTCGAGTTTTGCCAGCGACTAATCAATTTACTACCTTTTAATTATAACATATATATTTTTTAATTGCTAGTAATTTTAAAAAAAAGTGTTAAACATTGCTCTCCTTTTTTATTTAAGTTCTAAACTATCTAGCATTATAGTCACTGGTCCATCATTTATTAAACCAACTTTCATATCTGCACCAAAAATACCTGTTTCAATATTTATTTCAGATTTTTTTAATTGGTTAACAATATATTCATACAATTCTTTTGCTATATCATATTTTGCAGACCCGAGTAAAAGATGGCCTATTTCCATCATTGCAATTTGCATATAATGTAAATTGTGATATTAAAAGCATTTCTCCTTTTATATCTTTTATACTTAAATTCATTTTTCCATTTTCATCTGAAAATATTCTTAAATTTATTAGTTTTTTTATCATTTTATTAGCTGTTTCTTTTGTATCATCATGTGTTATTCCAATTAATACTAAAAAGCCTTGCTTAATCTTTCCGAACTATCTTATTTTCCACTTTAACCTCTGCTTCTTGTACTCTTTGTATTAAAAACTTCATTTTTTCTCATTCCTCTCTAATATGTTTCCTTTTTATTCTATATTATTTAATAAAAAAATTCAATATCTTGTCATAAATATTTACAACTCCATGTTTTTTGTGATATAATGCAAATAAATTTATTGTAAGGAGTAAACGTTATGGATAATAATACAATTAGTTTAGCTCAAGATAAAGTTTTAATATTATATCTATTAAATAATATTAGCCGTGATGTTACTGAAAGC
>USQS01000029.1 GCA_900556865.1 uncultured Clostridium sp.
GGTGCCGAAAATTATGTTTAGAAACACTTAAATTATGTATTGAGCCATTAGAGCTTGAAAACAATCTAATATCTCTAATTAACGTGCTTTATGAACTGTAACAACTTTAATTAGATTAATATAATTTAAGAAAAAAACTATTGAAAAATAGAAAATTTTATAGTATATTAGATGTTGAAAGGAGTTGTTAAATAGTAAATAATAATGGAAAAATATGAAGAAATAGAAAAAAGCATAAGAACAACATACAAAAAAAGAATATGGGCTCAATTTATAAAAGGAATAAAAGAGTTTGAAATGATAAAAGATGGAGATAAAATTGCAGTATGCATTTCAGGTGGAAAAGATTCGATGTTACTTGCTAAATGTATGCAAGAATTAAAAAAACATAGAAAAATGGATTTTGAACTGGTTTTTTTGGTAATGAATCCTGGCTATAGTGAAGAAAACAAGAAAAAAATTATAGATAATAGTAAAATTTTAAATATTCCAATTACAATGTTTGAAACAAGCATATTTGAATCAATAGAAAGAATTGATGATCACCCATGTTATGTGTGTGCAAGAATGAGAAGAGGCTATTTATATAAACAAGCAAGAGCTTTAGGGTGTAACAAAATAGCTTTAGGACATCATTTTGATGATGTAATAGAAACCATTTTAATGGGAATGCTATATGGTGCACAAATGCAAACTATGATGCCTAAATTACATAGTACATTTCATGAAGGAATGGAATTAATTAGACCTTTATATTATGTTAAAGAATGTGACATAATTAGATGGAGAGATAGAAATGGTTTGAATTTTATAAAATGTGCTTGCAAGGTTACTGAAAAGAAAAAATTAAATCAAATTAGTTCTAAAAGAGAAGAAGTAAAAGAACTTATTGAGCAATTAAGAAAAGTTTATGATAAAGTAGACATGAATATTTATAATAGTACAAAAAATGTTAATTTAAATACTATTATTTCATATGTACAAGATGGAGAAGTACACCATTTTATGGATAATTATTAAAAAAGGAATATAATAAAAATATGAAAGAGTTTATTAAAAAAAATTATAAAAATGTTAAGATTTTATTAAATAATATAGATAAAGATCATGTTGGCGAATATTCTTCTCAATGTTCATATTATACAATTTTATCATTTATTCCATTTGCAATTTTATTAATCACAATGGTACAATATACTGGAATTAACCAAAATACTTTGTTTAATATACTTTCTAATATTATTCCTTCTAGCATGGAGGAAATGGTTATTGGAATTATACAAGAGGTTTATTCTAAATCTATTGGAACTATATCTATTTCAATTATTTTTATATTATGGCCGGCAGGAAAGGGATTGTATGCTTTAATAAAGGGAATACAGTCAATTTATCATACAGAGGGTGAGCAAGGTTATAGTTATATATATTTAAGAATTAAATCAATTGTGGAAACGATTGCATTTATAATGTTAATTTCCATAGGTTTAACATTACTTGTTTTTGGAAATAGTTTGATTTCTATAATTAAAGCTCATTTAGGTGATGTAACTAAAATTAGTAATTTGTCTTTTATAATTACAGAATTAGGATTAATATTTGTGACTTTTATTGTGTTTTTAATTGTATATAAAATTATGCCTAAAAGAAAAATAACAATTAAATCTCAAATACCGGGAGCTATAATTGGAGCTATCTTATTAAATATTATTTCTTTTGTATTTTCTAAATATTTAGATATTTTTAAAGGATTTTCTATAACATATGGCAGTTTAACGACCTTAATGCTTATTATGATGTGGACGTATAGCTGTTTTTATACTTTATTTTTAGGAGCAGAGATTAATAAAATGTTAGAAAGACCTTCAGTTTTAGAAGAGAGAGAAGGAAAACAGTTTTAAAATGTAAATCTGGGAAAAAATTAATTTTTAAATAACCAAAATTGTAATTATTTTTCAACGAGTATAAGAAAGGATGGTAAAAAATGAAACCAATATTACTAAACAATGCACTAATAGAACATAAACTAGCAATATTAAGAGATAAAAATACAGGAACTAAAGAATTTAGAGAAATTATAAGTGAAATTGCAACTTGCTTGTGCTATGAAGCAATGAAAGATGCAGAATTAAAAGAGGTGGAAATTGAAACACCAATATGTAAAACAAAGGTTAGAAAAATAGATGAAGAAAAATATGTTTTTGTACCAATTTTAAGGGCGGGAACAGGAATGCTAGACGGATTAACCAGAATTGTACCAAATGCAAAAATAGGTCATATTGGTTTATCTAGAGATGAAAAAACGTTAAAACCTGTTAAATATTATTATAAAATGCCTAAAGATGTAGATTTAAGAGAGGCAATAATCTTAGATCCAATGCTTGCAACAGGAGGTTCAGCAGTAGATACGATAGATAGCTTAAAAAAAGATGGAGTTAAGAAAATTAAATTTTTATGTATTATTGCTGCTCCTGAGGGGATAAGAAAAATAGAAGAAATACACCCTGATGTTCAGGTTTATACTTCATCTATAGATGAAAAGTTAAATGAAGTTGGATATATTGTGCCAGGTCTTGGAGATGCGGGCGATAGAATTTTTGGAACAAAGTAAGAGGAATAAAATGACATTTTCACAAGAAGTTAAAGAAGAGTTAAGTAAATTAAATAATTTGGCAAATAAAAATGAAGTTCAGTTTGAAGCTTTAGGGTATTTTGAGTGTAATAATATCTCTTCAAATGAAAATTATATTAAATTTTCAACAGAGAGTGAATATAACATAAATAGATTTGCTAAAATTATTAGAAATATTGGAATTGAAGAATTTAATATAAATGTAAATGGTAAACTTTTTTGCATAGAAATTGCAAAAACAGATTTTGAAGATTTAAAAATATTTAACAATTATATTAACAATATAGAAGAACTAAAAGCATATACTAGAGGCGTTTTCATGGGGGCAGGTTCTATAAATAACCCTGAAAGTAAATATCATTTAGAATGTGGCTTAAAAGATTTTGAAAAAGCAGAAAATATTAAAGAATTATTATATAAATTTGAAATAAATGTAAAACAAAGAGAAAACATAATATACATAAAAGATGGTGAGGAAATATCTAAATTTTTAGCATTTATTGGTGCTCCAAAGTCTGTTTTGAAATTTGAAGAAATAAGAGTGCAAAGAGAAATGAACAATAAAGTAAATAGGCTTGTAAATTGTGAAACGGCGAATTTGAATAAGGTTTTGAATGCGTCTATTGAGCAAATTGAAGCTATAAGACAATTAAAAAAAGATGGAAAGTTTGATAAACTTGATGATTCATTAAAAGAAATTGCAAATTTAAGGCTAGAATATCCAGATATGCCATTAATAGAACTTGGATTAAAACTTTCAAACCCAATTGGAAAATCTGGAGTTAATTATAGATTGAAAAAAATTATAAAAATTGCTAAAGGCGAAGCATAATAAATATATTTAGGAAGTGATTTCGTGGTAAATAATGATAAAGAAATAGGAGTATATGTACATATACCATTTTGTAAAAGAAAATGCTATTATTGTGATTTTATTTCTTTTTGCGAGAAAGATGAATTACAAGAAAAATATATAAATACTGTAATTCAAGAAATAGAAGATTTTTTTAACCTAAATAAAAATGTTAAAATAAAAACAATTTATATAGGGGGAGGAACTCCCTCTTTTATTGATGGAAAATATATAGAAAAAATTATGAATACATTTAATAAAGAGGGTGTAGTTGAAGCTACAATTGAAGTTAACCCAGGAAGTGCAAGTTTGGAAAAACTTAAAAAATACAAAGAATGCGGAATAAATAGGTTAAGTATAGGTCTTCAGTCTACAGAAGATAGGTTACTAAAAAAAATTGGCAGGATTCATAATTATAATGATTTTCTAGCTACATATAATTTGGCTAGAGAGGTGGGTTTTGATAACATAAATGTAGATTTGATGATTGGTTTACCTGGTCAAACAATTGAAGATGTTAAAAGTTCTTTAAATAAAGTTATTAATTTAAATCCAAGTCATATTTCTGTGTATTCTTTAATTGTCGAGGAAAATACAATAATTTATAATTTGATAGAACAAAATAAAATTGTTTTGCCAGATGAAGAATTGGAAAGAAATATGTATTGGTATGTGAAGAATTATTTAGAGCTTGGTGGCTATGAACATTATGAAATTTCAAATTTTGCAAAAAATGGAAAAAAGTCTTTACATAATTTGGATTGCTGGAACCAAAAAGAATATGTTGGTTTTGGCGTTTCAGCACATTCTTATTTAAATAGAAAAAGATTTTGCAATATAGGTGTTTTAGAAGAATATATAAAAGATTTTAAAAATACTAAAGAGGTTCAAGAAGTACAAAGTTTTTATGAAACTAAGCAAGAATATATGCTTCTTGGGTTAAGAAAGATAAAAGGTGTTTGCATAAGCGATTTTAAAAATAAGTTTGGAGAAAACCCTATTTTTCTTTTTAAAAATGAGTTGAATAAATTAATTGAAGAAGGTCTTTTAGAAATAACTACTAATAATATAAAATTAACAAATAAGGGGCTGAATTTTGCAAATTTGGTATGGGAAGAGTTTGTTTAGCTGTTATTTACTCTCTTAATCTAGCCCATTCTAAAATTTTTATTTACAAATATTTCCAAAACACTTGAATTTTTTTGAAAATAGTATATAATGGTATAGGAATATTAAAAAAAAGGAGATGATTTTTTGGAAGAACTGATAAACCAAATTGTTGAACTCGACAATCATGCTAAAGAAAAAATCAGGTCTATTAAAGACAAAGAAGACAACATTGAAACTTATATAAGTGAAACTTTAGAAAAAGAAAAGAAAAAGTTGGATAGCAGATACGTGTTTATGAAGAAAAATGCAGAAGAAAGGTTTAACAATAAATTTGCACAGGAAAAGGAAAGACTCGATAAAAGCAAGACAGAAGAACTAGAGAAATTAAGGCAGAAATATAGCAAGCAGAAAGACACAATATTAAGAAATCTAGTAGATAGCATAATTTAAAGAGGGTGAATATATTGCAAGTTTTAGGTATTGACTATCCTAATATAAATGCTAAACTAAAGGGAATGTACGCAAAAAAATTATCTGAAGAAGATTTAAAAGATTTAGTAAAGCAAAGTAATCTAAAGTCTGCTGTATTATTGCTCAAAACTAAAAATGAGGCTTTTAAACAGGTAGATGAAGATATAGACAGGATAGAAATAGGAAGTTTATTGGAAAAAAGCCAAATTGAAGAAATTAAACAAATTATGAGGCTTTTAAGTACGAAAGATCAAGAAAATTTTCATAGGTTTTTATTACAATATGAAATTAAATGTGTAAAAAGTATATTTAGAAAATTATTTTCAGACGACAAAACTAGTGACATTGTAGTTCAAAATGTAAAAATGTGGACAAATTCTCTTTTTTACGATATAAAAGGAATTGAAACGGTTAGAAATTTTGATGAATTCTTTATGGCAATAAAAAGAATGAAATATAGCGATATTTTTAAGAAATATCAAGAGAAGCCAAACATTCCTATTTTTGAAGTAGAAAATGAATTAGACAAATTTTATTTTGAAGAAATGTTTGATAGGGCAACTTCTAATCCAAAATTTAAAAAGATTATTGGTTCTGAAATTGATTTATTAAATGTATTATGGATTTATAGAATAAAAAAATATTATAAATTCGAAAATACAAAAATTGAAGAAATATTAATTAGAAGAAGATACAAATTAAATAATGACAGAATTAAGAAATTAATAGAATGTAATTCGTTTGACGAAATAAAAGATATTATGTCTAAAACAGTTTACAAAGAGGTCTTCACGAATGAATACGATTTTGAGCAAAACATTCATAAATATTTATATAATGTAAATAAGAAAATTTTTAGAGAAGACATTACATCAAATGCATTTATATATGCTTATATTAATTTATTAGACTATGAAAATAATGATATAATAAATACTATAGAAGGCATAAGGTACAACATGGATAAGAATGAAATTCTTAAAAGATTAGTACGCTAGGAGGGAATATTAATGGCAATAGAAAAAATGAAACTACTTGGGATAACAGGAAATAGCACTAATTTAGATACATTTTTGGCGAATGTGCTATTTAAAAGTGATGTACAGATAGAAGATGCTAAAAAAATATATAATAAGGGTTGGAAATTAGAATATTTTGACTATGATTATAAAATTAAAGAAGCAATGAAAAAATGCGAAAGTCTTCTAGATAAATTAAACATACCATATGCTAAAGATTCAGATTTAGTTACATTAAAAAATGATGTTAAAACAATAACAGAAAATATTGATTCTTTAAAAACAGCATATGATGATGCTTTAAAAGTAATAGATGAAAGCAAGAAGAAAAATATACAAACAAAAAATATGATTGAAGAAATATCTAAAGTAGAAAATTTAGACATAAATATGAAAACACTATATGATTTAAATTATATAAAATTTAGATATGGTTCAATTCCTAAAAAGAATCTTGAGGAAATTAAAAAAGAAATTGGTAATTTAAATACAATTTTATTTGAGATTAAAGAAGAACAAGATAATATGTGGATTATGTATTTTACAGCTGTAGAATATGTAAGCACTATAGATGGAATTTTTAATATTCAAAAATTTGAAAGAAAAATGTTTCCTGCAGAATTGGTTGCAAAACCAAAAGAATATATTGCAGAATTAAAGGAAAGAATTAATGAAACAAATTATCATGAAGAAGAGGCAATGCAAACAATAGAAAAAATAAAAAGTAAAGCTGAAAGCGACATTCTTTCTGAATATAGGGAACTTCAAACATACGAAAAAATAAATACAATAAAAAAATACATAGTTCGTGACCAAAATGGTACTTTTTATGTTGTTGCATGGATTGGAGAAAGCAATCTAAAGCATATGACTAAAGTGCTTGATGAACTTAAAGATATTGATTATGTTGTAAAAGATGGAGAAAATCCACCTACAAAATTAATTAATAACAAAATAGTTAAACCATTTGAAACACTTGTTAAAATGTATGGTGTTCCAAGAATGGATGAATTAGATCCAACATGGTTTGTTGCATTATCAACATTTATAATGTTTGGTTTCATGTTTGGTGATGTAGGACATGGATTAATATTCTTTATAATTGGTTTATTCTTATTATTTAAGAAAAAATCATATGGGGCAATTTTATTAGCTGGAGGATTATCTGCTACAATATTTGGTTTCCTTTATGGAAGTGTATTTGGAAAAGAAGATATACTAGAAAGTGTTTTAATTAGCCCAATGAATGATATAAGTACAATGCTTGTTTATGGTATTGTAGTTGGAACGATATTTATTTTACTTGCTATGATTTTAAATATAGCAAATGGTATAAAAAACAAAGATTTAAAAAAGGTATTTTTAGACCAAAATGGTTTTGCAGGAATTATACTTTATGGCTTTGTTTTAACATGTGTTGCTTACTATTTTCTAAAAGGAAAGATGTTAATTTCTACAAATGTAATTGTTATTGTAGCACTTATATTAGTTTTAATAATTATGTTTAATGAACAAATTTCTAACTTTATAGAAAAGAAAAAAGCAAAAACTACAACACCTTTTGTAGAAAAAATATTTGAAATTATAGAAATGCTTTTATCATTTTTAAGTAATACTATTTCATTTTTAAGATTGGCTGCTTTTGCTATAAACCACGCAGGACTTTGTATGGCAGTATACTTACTAGCTGATATGACAAGTGGAGCAGGAAACTTACTTATTGCAATTTTAGGAAATGTAATTGTTCTTGTTTTGGAAGGTTTAATAGTTGGAATTCAAACATTAAGGCTTGAATATTACGAATTATTTAGTAGGTTCTACGATGGTAGTGGAAAAGAGTATAAATCTATAAAAGCTCAAGTAGAAGAGCAAAATTAAAAATATTAAAAAATTTAGGAGGAATTTAAAATGTCAAAAAAAATATGTGTATTATTAGTTATTTTATTTTTAGGAGTAATTTTAGCAACAACAGGAGCTTATGCAGCTACAGTTAATAATGAAAAGGAAGAAGCAGTTGTTACAACATCTGCTAATGAAAATGTTGAAGAAGGAACTGAAAAAGCTTCAAATTCAGGTTTAGGATTAGTAGCAGCAGCTTTAGCTATTGGTCTTTCAGCTATTGGTTCTGGTATAGCAGTTGCAGTTGTTGCATCAGCAGCAGTTGGAGCAATTAGTGAAAACCCAAGCTTACTTGGTAAAACAGTTATTTTCGCAGGACTTGCAGAAGGTATAGCTATTTATGGTCTTATTATAGCAATTATGATTATAAGTAAAGTGTAAAAATTCGAATATGCAATTTGAGGTGGCATAAAAAAAGGGATTATGCCACTTAAGAATTACACTAAAAGCAACAATAGGGCAAGAAAGGGAGGAATTGTAAAATGAGAATTTTTGCTATTTCAGATAATGCAGACTTTGAAGTTGGCATGAAACTTGCAGGTGCAGATAGTATTTCTTTAAATAATGAAGAAGAAATTAATAAAAAAATTGATGAAATATTACAAGTAAAAGATATTGGAATTCTTGTCGTTTCAGAAAAAATTTATGATATGGCAAAGGATAGAATTGATGATATTAGATTAAATAAGAGGTTACCTCTTATTACCATTATTTAGAAAGGATTAGATAGAATGGATAATAGTTCTAAATTAAAACTTTTTGAAGAAAGCCTAGAAGAAATGGCAGATAAAGAATATGCTGAAATAGAAAAAGATGTTGATAAACAAATTTCAGATGGTATTTCAGAAGAATTAAAAGAATATGAAGCCAAGAAAAAGGCAAGTTTTGAAAAAAGTAGCCAAAAAATAGAAAAAGAATTTAATAAAAAAGTTTATAATTATGAAATTCAATGTAAAAAAGATTTAATTGAAGAAGAAAAAAGATTGAAAAAAGGTATAAAAGAAGATGCTGCCAAATTATTAGCAGAATTTACAAATAATCCAAAATATAAAGATTTTCTTATTAATACTATAAGTAATTCTAAAAAAATGGTAGATGATATGCAAAATACATATATAGGAATTACTAAAAAAGATAAAGAAAAGTATGAAAAAGAAATTTCAGAAACCTTTGCAGCTCAAATTAAAGAGATTTCAGAAGATTATATTGGTGGTTGCATTTTAGAGAACGAAAAAGAAGGAATTTTCATAGATAATACTTTATTAAATTATATAAATGAAAAATTAAAAGATTAATAAAAGCCTTATATGGTTTAGGCATGAAATATTTTAAAATCATGCTATGGTTTTAGTAAATGAAACACAAAGGGAAGGAGGAGTGTTAGTAATTAAATACTAACATTGAGGTCTTATGCAAATAAAATATATAGTTTCAATTAATGGTCCAGTAATTCAGGCAAAAGGCGAAGGTGACTTTGCTATGCATGACACAGTTTATATTTCAAAAGAAGGAATTTTAGGTGAAGTTATTAAACTTAATAAAGATGTTGCTATTATACAAAGTTATGAAAATACTACAGGACTAAAAATAGGAGATGAAGTAGTTGGTAATGAAAAACCATTAACTTTAATGTTGGGTCCACGGTATAATAAGTAATATATT
>USQS01000030.1 GCA_900556865.1 uncultured Clostridium sp.
TAGCCGATTAATATAATATCCCCAAATTGAAGGCTTTTACCCCCGTATGTACTACTGAAATGATAGCATTTTCTAAAGCATACACACATTTTCAAAAAATGAATACTGAGTTATTAGGACTAAGTATAGACAGTAATGCATCACATCTGGCATGGATGAATGATATATACCAAAGAACTAGAATAGTGCTACCATTTCCTATAGTTGCAGATAGAAGTGGAGAAATTGCAAGATTATATGGTATGATTTCAAAAGATATAAGTAGTACTCAAACAGTAAGAGATGTTATTATAATTGATCCAGAAAGTACAATAAGAGTAATATTAACATACCCACTAAATGTAGGGAGAAACATAGCAGAAATAATTAGAACAGTTCAAGCACTTCAAATGGCAGATTGTGCAAAAGCTTCTACCCCTGTAAATTGGATTCCAAACCAACCAGTGATTTTACCAGCACCGCAAACTTATCCGGAACTAGAAAAAAGAAAAGAATATATTGAGCAAAATAATAATGGAATTAGTTGGTATTTAAGTTTTAAAGAGCCACAAGAAAATTGTTTAAAAGAGGATTTTTAGAAAATCCTCTTAAATTTTTAGTTAAATAGGTATTTATTAATTTTAGAAGGCATAAAGATGTAGATAAATTCAGAAAATGATACATACTACAAAAATTAAAATTTATTCTTTTTAGCTGTCAAATTAACAAAACTCTTGATTTTTGGCTTAATATATAGTAAAATATAGCTAATAAATTAGTAGAGGAAAGAAGAAAGTTGAAAAATAATTATAATTTTGGTAGTGCTAAAATTTGAAAATTTTTAGCTAGATTTATGCCTTGAGGAAGGGATGATATAAAAAATGATATATAAAGATTTAGCAGATTTAATTTTTCCAAATGCAAAGGAAATAAGTTATTATGAAGAAAAATATCCAGAAAGAGATTTACCTGAAGGAGCTGTAGTTACTAGATATGCACCAAGTCCAACAGGTGTTGTTCATATTGGTGGAATATATCAATCATTAGTTGCTATAATGGAAGCTAAAAAAACAGATGGCGTTTTTTTCTTAAGAATAGAAGATACGGACCAAAAAAGAGAAATAGAAAATGCAATATCAGATATTGTAAATAGCTTAATAGATTTTGAAATGAAGCCAGATGAAGGAATGCTAAATGAAGAAGAATCTTTTGGAAATTACGGACCATATAAACAATCTCAAAGAAAAGAAATATATGAGGCATATGCTAAATATTTAATAGAGCAAGGAAAAGCATATCCATGTTTTTGTTCTCCAGAAGATGGAGAAGCTATAAGACAAAAACAAGAAGAGGCTAAAATAAGACCTGGATATTATGGAATATGGGCAAAATGCAGAAATATTACTGTAGAAGAAGCTATAAATAGAATAAATAATGGAGAAGATTATGTTATTAGATTTAAGTCTCCAGGAAGAGAAGATAGAAAAATAAAACATAAAGATATTATAAAAGGAAATGTGGAATTCCCTGAAAATGACCAAGACATTGTTATTATAAAATCAGATGGTCTTCCAACATACCATTTTGCACATGCGGTAGATGATCATTTAATGAGAACTACTCATGTAATTAGAGGAGATGAATGGCTAGCTTCTGTTCCACTTCATTTGCAATTATTCCAAGAACTAGGATTTAAACCACCTAAGTATGCACATATTGCACCAATTTTGAAAAATGATCAAGGAAATAAACGTAAATTAAGTAAAAGAAAAGACCCAGAATCTGCAGTTTCTTATTATAAAGAAGAAGGTATACCTGTAGAAGCTGTTAAAGAATATTTGCTTAATATTGCAAATTCCAGCTTTGAAAATTGGAGAAGAGCAAACCCAGACAAAAATATTGAAGAATTTGATTTTAAATTAAATAAAATGAGCGTTAGTGGAGCTTTGTTTGATATGGTTAAGCTTTTAGATATTGGTAAAACAGTAATTTCTAAAATGACAGCAGAAGATGTTTATGATAATGTTTTTGAGTGGGCAAAAAAATATAATAAAGAATTAGAAGAAATGTTAAAAGATAAAGATTATAGCTTAAAAGTGTTTGGTATAGAAAGAGGAAACAAAAAACCAAGAAAAGATATTTCTAAATGGTCGGAAGTTCAAGAAAACATTCAATATATGTATGATGAGAAATTCTTTAATAGCAATATAGAATATCCTTATCAAGTAATAAATTCTAAAGAAGATATTAATAAAATTTTATCTTTATATATTGAAAAATATTTTGATGAAAATGATGACAAGGAAATGTGGTTTAATAAAATTAAGGATTTAGCTGAAGAGTGTGGCTATGCAAGAGAAGTTAAGGAATTTAAAGCAAATCCAGGTATGTATAAAGCACATGTTGGGGATGTAAGTACTGTTTTAAGAGTTGCCTTAACAGGAAGAACAAACACACCAGATATGTATGAAATAATTAAAGTACTTGGAAAAGAAAGTGTATTGAAAAGACTAAAAAGAGCTAAAATTTAGCTCTTTTTAAGTTTATAAAGTATAAACTATATTGTAAAAAAGCTAAAATAAAAGATATAATAGTAGAAATTAAAGAATATATTTTAATAAATAAAACATTGAATTTAGAGTTTATTAAAAAATAAAACATTATAAATTAAAGTGTTTTTAGAAAGGAGTTTTTTGTGAAAGTAATTTTAGTAAATGGTGGACCTCATAAAGATGGATGTACAAATGTTGCATTAGAAGAAATTGCAAAAATATTAAAGAGTGAGAAAATTGAAACAGAGATTATGTGGCTAGAAAATAACCCTATAGGAGGCTGTATAGGATGCAATTATTGTCTTCAAAATGGAAATAGGTGTTTTATGGATGACAGAGTAAATGAATTTTTGGAAAAAGTGGAAACTACAGATGGTTTTGTATTTGGAAGTCCTGTACATTTTGCAGGAGCAAGTGGAGCTCTTACATCTTTTTTAGATAGGGCTTTTTATGGAAGAGGAAGCCTTTTTGCAGGAAAGGTATGTGCTTCAGTTGTAAGCTGTAGAAGAGGTGGAGCAAGCTCTGCATTTGACCAAATTAATAAATATGCTTTAATGAGTAATATGTTTTTGGTAGGTAGTTCATATTGGAACCAAATTCATGGAACTAATAAAAATGAGGCAAAGCAAGATTTAGAGGGATTACAAACAATGAGAAATTTAGGAAGAAATATGGCATATATTTTAAAATGTATTAATTTAGATGTACCAAAACCAGAAATAGAAAAGAATTTCAAAACAAACTTTATAAGGTAAAACTTGCCAAAGGAGGAGAGGTTTGCATATTCATGTTATTAAAGTAAATTATAAAGTGATATTTGGTATTGGAATATTAATAATTTTAATATTATTAGGTTTTATGTTAAAACCATGTTTCGCAAAAAAAGAAACAGATGGTATAAGTTTGCCAATTATAATGTATCATAGTGTTTTAAAAGATACAGTAAGAAGCGGAAAATATGTTATAACACCAAATCAACTAGAAGCGGATTTTAAATATATAAAAGAAAAAGGCTATAATACAATTACAATGAATGATTTAATAAAATATGTAGAAGATGAAAATGCATCTTTACCAGAAAAGCCAATAATTATAACTTTTGATGATGGTTATTATAATAATTTTACTTATGTATTGCCTTTACTTGAAAAATATGAAATGAGGGCTGTAATTTCAATTGTTGGAGAATATACAGATAATTATTCAAAAACAGATGAAGCAAATGCAAATTATAGCTATCTTAGGTGGAAAGATATAAAACAAATGATGGAAACAGGTTTAGTGGAATTCCAAAATCATACTTACAATTTACATTCAAATAAAAATGGTAAAAGAGGAACAAAGAAAAAAGTTTCTCAAACACAAGAGCAATATGAAAAGTATTTATCTGAAGATATATTAAAATTACAAAAAGAATTTGAAGGAAATACCAACTTTGTTCCAAGTACGTTTACATATCCTTTTGGGGCAATTTCTAAAGAATCTATAGATATTATAAAAAATATGGGATTTAAAGCGTCATTATCATGTGAAGAAGGAATAAATTATATTAACAAAGATAAAGAAAGACTATTTTTACTTAAAAGAAATAATAGACCTAGCAGAATAAGTTCTGAAAAATTTTTCTCTAAATTATTAAAATAGATTAAGCATAAATATTTGAGAATAAAAAATACTTCTTTTGGAAATAATTAAAATAAGATTATTTCTAAAGGAGGTTTTCTTTTTGATAAACAAAGTAGAAATCTGTGGAGTAAACACAGCTAAACTACCAGTGCTATCAAATGAAGAAAAAAATGAATTATTTATTAAAATAAAAAAGGGAGACAATAATGCAAGAAAAGCATTTGTAAATGGAAATTTAAGATTAGTACTTTCGGTTATTCAAAGGTTTAGAGGAAGAGGAGAATCGGCAGACGATTTATTTCAAGTTGGTTGTGTGGGCTTAATAAAGGCAATAGACAATTTTGATTTAACGCAAGGTGTACAATTTTCAACATATGCAGTGCCGATGATTATTGGAGAAGTGAGAAGATACTTAAGAGATAACAATAGTATAAGAGTAAGTAGGTCAACAAGAGACTTAGCATACAAAATTATTCAATATAAGGAAAAATATAATAAAGAACATGGAAAAGAGCCAAAAATTGAAGAAATTGCAAAAGAATTGGAAATTAAAAAAGAAGAAGTAGCCTTTAGTTTAGATGCTATACAAGATCCAATTTCTTTGCAAGAGCCGATTTATAATGACGGAAAAGATAATATTTATATAATGGATCAAGTAAAAGATAAAAAAAATACGGATGAATCGTGGGCTGAAAATATGACTATTATGCAAGCGATGAAAAGATTAAATGAGAAAGAAAAGGAAATTGTAATTAAAAGGTTTTTTGATGGAAGAACACAGATGGAAGTTGCAACAGAGATAGGAATATCTCAAGCACAGGTTTCGAGGCTTGAAAAAAGTGCTATTGATCATATAAAAAGATGGTATAATTAGTAGATTTTTTTTGTTTCTAGAATATAATGTTTTAAGGAAATTAATTTTGGTTTTATGGAAGGAGCAAAAAGATGAATGATAAAGGGATGGATTTTAGAAAAAAAGAAGTTATAAACATAACAGATGCAACAAGACTAGGCTATGTGCAAGATGTTTGTGCAGATTTAGAAACAGGGAGAATAACCTCTATAATTGTACCGGGTGGAACAAATAAGTTATTAAATTTTTTTTCCTCAAGTAATGATATTGTTATAGAATGGGAAAAAATAAGAAGTATAGGAGATGACTTAATTTTAGTAGAATTGTGAAAGTTTTGTGAATTTTAGCACTTGGGTATTGACATTGCTAAAAAAAGAGGTATAATAATAAATGTAATTGATAAAGAGGTTTATCAAAATATATGTGCCACTCCCATCAAGTGTCAACACATAAATAATTTTAAGGAGTTGATTATTATGATGATGATACCAAGAAGAAATGATTTTGATTTATTTGAGGATATGTTCGGAGATGCATTTTTTACTAAAGGAGAAAGTAAATTAATGAAAACAGACATTAAAGAGAAAAAAGATAAGTATATAATTGATGTCGATTTACCTGGGTATGAAAAAGATGGAATAAAATTAAACATTCAAGAAGGATATTTAACAATTCATGCAACAGTAAACAAAGAAGAAAAAGATGAAGAAAAAGGTAAATTCGTTCGTAAGGAAAGATATTCAGGAGAATGTTCAAGAAGTTTTTATGTTGGAGAAAATGTTACAGAAAGTGAAATAAAGGCTAAATTTAAAAATGGAACATTAACAATAGAAGTTCCAAAAAAAGAAGAAAAGAAAGAATTACCAGAAAAAAAATATATACCAATAGAATAAAAGATTATCCCCATGTCAAAATATTGAGATGGGGATAATTAAAAAAATCAAAGGTCAGGCACTTTTATTTTTTTATAGCATATAATTTGTTATAGAAAAATGGAGGTGCTTTATGTTTTCAAGTGTTTTTTGGGCAGGTTTTATAGAATTTTTAAAGTCAGCTGTATTAGTAGTTCGGATATATTACGGGAAGTAGCTTATTTCCTGAACCATTAACACCAGAAGAAGAAAAAATAGTAGTTGAGAAATTAGCTGAAAAAGATGAGGAAGCACGCAATTTATTAATAGAAAAAAATTTAAGATTAGTTGTTCATGTATGTAAAAAATATTTAAATACAAATATAGATCAAGATGATTTATTATCAATAGGTACAATAGGTTTAATAAAAGGTGTAAATAGTTTTAAGCCTGAAAAAGGGTCGAAATTATCGACATATGTTTCTAGATGTATAGATAATGAAGTTTTAATGTATTTAAGAGCTACAAAAAAATTAAATGCAGAGGTATATTTAAATGAGCCAATTCGGAAAAGATAAAGATGATAATGTTATAACATTAGAAGAAGTACTCGAAAATGATTCAAAAAGTGTTGAAGATATTGTAGATACTAAAATAAAAGTTAATAGAGTTTATGAAAAAATAAAAGAAGTTTTAAAAGATAGAGAAAAAACAATAATAGAATTAAGGTTTGGATTAAGAGGCGGAAAACCTAAAACTCAAAAAGAAATTGCAAAGGCAATGGGAATTTCACGTTCTTATGTTTCAAGAATTGAAACAAGAGCAATTGAAAAGCTTGCAGAAGAATTTCGTGGATAAAAAAATGTAATTCTATTGAAAATTTAAATAAAATGATATATAATAAGAATGTGAGGCACACATGGGGGTGTAATGGTTTCGACATTATGTTAGAAGCATGAATAGCGAGTAGTGGATGGTCGCTTTGGCCACTATAAAAAAGCGAAATTAATAATAAACGCTGATAATGAAGAATTAGCATTAGCTGCTTAAGGTAGCTACGCCTTGTTTAATGTTCCTACGCATTAAATAAAGGTGTTATAGTTGTAGGGAACGAAGCTACTTTTGCCTAAAAGTAGTGGGTATTATAAGGCTATATTTATATTAAGCATGTTTGTTTGCGTGATAATAAATGAATAAAAATAACAAACTGCACTCGGAGAAGTTTATGTGGAAAGTATAGTGGACAGGAGTTCGACTCTCCTCACCTCCACCAGATATTAAATGTTGAAAAAATCAACGTTTTATAGAATATATAGGATAATGCAATATTAATTTGGAAGGAATTAAGGCTTTTGAATAATAATAAAACATTAAAAATAAAGAACTACTTATTTGAATGAAGTAGTTCTTTATTTTTTGAAAGAACGGTTGCTAGACCTGAAGCATTTACAAGTTCTTTAGAAGAACATCCAATCTGTTTTATATATTTATTTAATTGTTCACAAAGAGTCATAAAAAAACCTCCAAATAATTCAAGTTTATTATAATATAACATAAATGCATAATAAAAGTAATCGCCAAATTGTCAATGAGAAATTGGCGATTACAAAAAAATAATATAGTATATTATAATACTTTATGATAGAATGAAGACAAAATATTAGAGGAAAGGAGGTAAAATAAATGACAAAGACAAAGAAAATATTTGCTTTATTAACAATTATTATAATCCTTTTATCTAACAGTTATATTTATGCAGGAGTTACTGATGTTACGGGAGGCTCTAAAGTAAAAGTAAATACAACTGTTGTACCTCATTATGATGATTATCAAGTAACAAATGATATTAATTTAGAAAAGGATAAAGATTATATTATAGACTTTACAAAAGAAGATAATTTATCTAAAGCCTTAAGTGCTATGTCAGATTTGGAAGGAACAGTTTATTATAAAATTGTTGTAAATGATGATAAAGCCAGTCTTATTAAAACAGAAGATAATTCTGAAGCAATAATAAAAATTGTGGGAAATAAACAAGAAAATAAAGCAGTAATGACTTTAATAAATTTAGATGAGAATAAATCATATAATTTAAATTTCAGCTATATTAATAGAATTGGTTCAAAATTAACATATAATTCAACAGATTATGGAGATGGAAAAATACTAGTTGAAGATCCTGATAGTATTTTTAATGCTTACGAAGAATCAGAAAGTATTGTTATTAATGAAACAAGAGACGACTATTATTCAAGATATTTCTTTAATTGTAAGTTAAATATAATTGCTATTCCAACACAAGATATTGAAATAGAAGGAATATATAATGGATTTGGAATGGAAATATCATTAAACGATTTAAGAGTAGGAACAGAAGCAGCAAATATAAAAGGTATTGCTAAAGGTTATACAACAGGAAAAATAAAAAATAAAATCACAATACAACTTGCTTATGGTGATGGGAAAATTGGAAGTGTTTGTATTAATGGAAAATATATGACTTTAGCTAATGGAACAACAGATAGAGCAGAATTTGAAGTTGAACCAGCCAAAAAATATGAAATAATTGTAACTAAAAGTAAAGATAATTCAAATATACCAAAAACAATGATATGGGATTCTGACAAAACAAACAATCCTTCTATTAAAGACAATGAATTATTAAAAAATGGAACAATAGAAATATTAGACATTAAAGATTCAAGTGGTAATTCAGTAGGGTTAAGTAATGTAAAACAGGACTTAGATAAAAATAATGGTTGGGCAAGTATTGTACCTGGTTCTAAAGTGATATTAAGATTAAAACCCAATTATGGTTACCAATTAACTTCAATTACGATAAATGATAAAAAATTGGAAGCAGGAGAAGAACAATCTACATTTGAATATATTATGCCAGATACCAATGTTCATATTAGTGGGATTTTTGAAAAAGTTGATGATAAAGTAAACACAAAATCTGACAAAGTAAAAAATGGAGTAATAGAACTTAATGAAAAAGAAATAGATACTGGAACAGTTGTATTATCAGTTGAAGATATTAATTTATCAAAAGAACAAATATCAAACTTTGAAAAAAATGCAAATGGATATCATATTTCTTCATATTTGAATATTAATTTATCACAGGTTATATATAAAGGCAATCAAGAAAATATTTGGGAAAATGAATTAAGAGAGCTAAACAATCCTGCAAAAATCACATTAAAATTAGAAGATGGAATAGACGGAAATGAAGTTGTAATTGTTCATGAAAAACATGATGGAACTTATGAAATAATACCAACTACTTATAATAGTGAAACTAATACAATAACATTTTCTACAACAAGTTTTTCAAATTATGCAATAGCAAGTAAAACTGTAGCAGTACAAAATGATCAAAAAGACAATACTATAAATCCAAAGACAGGTGATAATGTTATAGTGTACATTGTATTGTTTATAATTGCTATATTAGGAATTATTACATTAGTAATAGTTAATACTAAAAAAGGAAAAAAATCAAGAAAACATTAAGGAGGAAAAAATGAAAATAAAAAAAAGTTTAATATTTTTAGTAATCGTTTTAGCTAGTATATTTTTATTTAGCTTTTCAAACAAAGTAAATGCAGCTACAATTAGTGGCGATGGAAAATATTCATTAGTACTAACTGCTAATGAAGATGAAGGTTGTTTTGATGGTGAGTATGTGAAGCTTGTATGATT
>USQS01000031.1 GCA_900556865.1 uncultured Clostridium sp.
AATAATAAAACTAAAGTTTGGCTTATAGATAAGTTTTTAAATAATGAAAAAATGCTTAAAACTTTTCCAAGAATTACAGTTGAAGATAAAAATGGAAATATTATTTATATAAAAGATTTATACCCAGATGTACAGTCATATTATTATAAATTTAGGATAAATTTGGATTATTAGTTGATTTTTCAAGGAAAAAATGATATAATGAGTCTATAAAGGGCATGTTGCCCTTTGCAAGTATCCACCCACATGTTTAACACAAAAGGAGTGACTAAACATGAAAAGAAAGGTTAACTTGTACCCGCAAGGATACCTAAGTGCCTTAAGTAAACAGGCACTTAAAGAATTAGAGTCTCTGCATAGCAAGGCAGAGATGTATCATTTGAATGTCCTGCTCAAGCTTCATGCAAAGATGGGTGAGCAGGAAGAATGCTTGCAAGTCCTTCGAGAGATGGACTTGCAAGGTAGTTTTGACAGGCTTGCCTGGGGTGAGCTACTTAAGAGGATTATTGAATTTGAATAATCCTGTAAGAAAGGAAGCGGAATTTTTCCGCTTCCTTTTTCATGGTAAAACAAATCATAAATTAGCTAAAGGATTGCTCTCAACTGCATTTCTAGCCTGTTCGTGGCTTACATGTGTATATATTTCCGTAGTAGAAATACTTTCATGGCCTAAAAGTTCTTGCAATGCTCTTATATCTACACCGCCATATCTATACATCAAAGTTGCGGCAGTATGGCGAAGCTTATGCACAGAGTATTTGTCTGAATCAATACCAGCTAATTTAAGCTCTTTATAAATTATAGACTGAACGGTTCTTTTGCTAATTCTTTGACGTCTTTCACTTAAAAATAAAGCTTTATCAGAATCTTTTGAATCTTTTTTTATACAATCTTTAGGTCTTACGGCTAAATAATTTTTTATGGCTTTTATACAAGCTTTATTTAAATAAATAGTTCGCTCTTTGTTACCTTTACCAATAACAGTCATTTGACAATCTTCAAAATCCAAATCTTTTAAATTTATTCCAACAAGTTCAGACAAACGCATACCGCAATTTAAAAATAATGTTGTTATTGCATGGTCTCTTTCATTATTTCTATTGTCTTCATTTTCAGAAGCCTCTAATAATTTTTTACTTTGTTCTAAAGTGAGGTATTTTGGTAGCCTTCTGTCTAATTTCGGGGTTTCTAAATTTTGTGTTGGATTTTTTTCAATAAGATTTTTCAAACAAAGGTAATTAAAAAAAACTCTTAAGCTAGATACTTTTCTAGAACGTGTTGAGGCTTTACTGTTATAATTTGTAGTTAAATATGCTAAAAATGAATGTATATCATCTAATGTTATTTTTGATATTGTATTTAAACTAATGTCGTTATAAGTTATCTTTTCAAATTCTGTTTCTTTTGTTAAATTAAAATGTATTTTTACAAATTTTAGGAATGTTGCTAAATCGTAGTTATATTCTTTTACAGTGTTTGGCGATTTGTTTTGTATTGTTACCATGTAGTCTAAAAAACTATTTAAATAATCTGGGTTGTTTTCTCTTGCAATCATATAATTTCCTCCATAAATTTAAGTATAAATGTATTATATATTTTATAAAATAAAAAGTCAATGCTACAAATTAATCAAATTTATTAACAATGATTAATTTTTTAAAATTTGTTGTAAAATAGATTGACTTTTTGTTTTTTTAAGTATATACTTTAGGGGTAAAAAGAGGAGGATATATGAATAAAGTTTTTAAGAAATTAATTATTATATTAATATACGTATGTTTAATTATGGCTTCAAGTAAAGTATATGCAAGCAAAGGAAAAACAACAACAGAAACAACTAGAATTAGAAAAGAACCTTCAACTAGTTCAGATATAGTAGCACTTATTTCTATAAATGAAGAAGTGGAAATTGTTTCGCAAGAAGGAGAATGGTATAAAGTAACATTTTCTAAAGATGGAAAGAACTTTACTGGATATATTAGAAAAGATTTAATTTCTACAGAAAATGAAGAAAATAAGCCACAAGAAGGAACTGTAGCAGAACCTACAAACCAACAAAATGAAATTCCAAAAGAAAATGAAGTTCAAGCATCTAATAATGAGGTTTCTGAAACAGAAAACCAGAATGTACAAAATTCACAAATAACAGTAGGACATGAGGGAAGTTTAACTTCAGCTTTAGAAGTAAAAATATTACCTGTAATAAATGCAAGTAATATTTCAAAGTTACAACAAAATACAAAATTTAAAGTAACTGAAATAATAAACAAATGGTGCTATATAGAAACAGAAAGTTCATCTGGTTGGGTATTATTAAGTAAAATACCAATCGAAAGCAAAAATGAAGTAAAAGAAGAGCAACAACCAGAAGCAGAAGTTAAAAAAGAAGAGAAAGTTGAAGAAAAAAAGGAAGAAAAGAAAAAAGAACCTAAAGTAAAATATGTATCTGCAGAAACTTTAAATTTAAGAGAAAAAACAGATTCAAATTCTAAAATTTTAGCACAATTAACATTAAATACAGAAGTTACTGTATTAGAGGAAGTAGATAAAACTTGGGTAAAAATAAAAGCAAGAGGACATACGGGATATGTTGCAAATAAATTTTTATCTACTGAAAAAACCAAAAAAACTTCAAGAAGTGAAAATGAAACAAGAGAAGAGGCTATAGCACATAACACAGAAACTATATCAAGTGCAAATAATACAGGCTCAAATATAGTAAATTTTGCTTCTAAATATATTGGGTATAAATATGTAAGTGGTGGAATGACACCATCTGCAGGTTTCGACTGTTCAGGTTTTACTACATATGTATATAAAAATTTTGGAATTAATTTAAGTAGATCTTCTTCTGCTCAAGCAAAAAATGGAACATCGGTTTCAAAAGATAGCTTAATGCCAGGAGATATATTAATATTTAATAATTCAGGAAATACATCAATCGGTCATGTAGGAATATATATGGGTGGAAATAAATTCATACATGCAGCAAATTCTCAAAAAGGTGTTATAACAACACCACTTTCAGATAAATATTATTCTTCAAGATATGTTTCAGCAAGAAGAGTAATAAATTAAGGAGGATAAGTGTTAGAAGCTAGAAAAATTTTAGTTGCAACAATAGGTTATATAATAGGAATAATAATGGGGCTATATTGTAAAATCAGTATAGTCCTTTTTTATCTATTAATTTATTTTATAACTAAATTATATACTAAAAAGAAAAATAAATTTAAATTACTTTCATTTAGACGATATTTTAGGTATATAAAAGTAATATTTAATAAAAATGTTATTGGAATTATAATTGTATTTTCAATTATATCTAATACAATAGTCTTGCTCGAAAATTATAAATATGATAATTTATATAATAAATTAGATGAAAAAGAAGTTAATATTTCTGGGGTTATTGTTTTAAAAACAAACAATAAATATAAAATAAAAATTGCTGCAATAGATAATAATACAAAATATAAAAACACATGTTTATATATAAATACTAAAATGAAATTAGAAAATGGAGATGGGGTTTTATTAAAAGGTAAATTTACTCTTCCAAGCAAGAGAAGAAATTATAAAGGGTTTGATTATAGAGAATATTTAAAAACATTAAAAATTTATGGAACGGTAAAAACAAATACTATTGAAGTTATTTCTAAAAATAATTTTAGCGATATGGGACATTTTTTGAATAGGTTAATATCCTTTTTTAATTATAGAATAGGTAATTTACCTCAAGATGTTCAACCTATATTTAAAGCTTTATTGTTAGGGGATAAACAAGATGTTAGTAAAGATGTTTTAAATGATTTTTCTGAAAGTAATATTTCACATGTTTTAGCAATATCAGGTATGCATATTTCATATATTATACTTATTTCAAATTTAGTTTTTAATTTTGTTTTTGGTAAACATTATTCAAAAATTGCAACAAGTATTATACTCATAATTTATATTTATATAACAGGTTTTACACCATCTGTAGTAAGAGCTGGAATTGCAGGTATATTAGCCATAATGTCTAATTTTGTGTATAGAAAAAGTGATACATTTAGTAATTTGGCATTTGCCATGCTAGTAATATTAATTTGTAATCCGTATTCAATAAAGAGTATAAGTTTGCAACTTTCTTTTGTTGGAGCAATCGGTATTATAGTAATTAGTAAAACATTTAAAAAAGCGATTAATTTATATTTTGAAAAATTAAAGAAAAAGGCTAAAAAAAAGAACGATGTTTTTCTATTAAATTTTCTTAATTTTAGGAGTTTAAAATTGATTTTATTTTTGGAAGATAATTTTATAATTACTATATCTGCGTGTATTGTTATTATGCCAATTTTACTTGTTACATTCCATACAATAAATATTACCAATTTGTTAGTTAGTATAATAACAAGTGTTATAATTGGACCTATTGTGATTTTAGGAATTCTGTATTTAATTATAGGAAATAGTTTTATTGGTTTTGTTCTTACAAGATTATTAAATTTATTATTGGGTATTTCCAAAGTTGGAGCTTTACTTCCTTTAAATAAAATTTATTTTGTTACCCCAAATATGTTTGAAATTATTATTTATTATGTTTTAATTTTTTCTGTCAATTTTATAATTAGCATAAAACTAAATAGAAGTTTAAATTCTTTAGAAAAAAGAGTAGTTAATTTACTTAATTTAGCAAAATATATTATTGTTTTAAATAAGAAAAAGATACTATTTTATTCTTTTATAATATTTTTTCTTTGCTTAATCTTTATGAATATACCTAAAAGTTTAAAAATTTATTTTATAGATGTAGGACAAGGAGATTCAAGTTTAATTATAACACCTAGAAATAAAAAAATATTAATAGATGGAGGAGGGAGTTCAGATAAAGATTTTGATGTTGGAAAACAAACGGTTCTTCCGTATTTATTAAATAGAAATATAAATAAGCTTGATTATGTAATAATTAGCCATTTTGACCAAGACCATGTACGGTCGGAATATTATATATTTTAAAAAACATTAGAGTAGAACAGGTAATTATTGGAAAACAATTTGAAACAAGTAAAAATTATGAAGATTTTTTTAATATTGTAAAAGAAAAAAATATAAAGGTATGTGTTGTGGAAGCAGGAAATAGAATAAACATTGAAAAAAATTTGTTTTTTGATATATTATGGCCTTCTAAAAATGAAACAGTTTCTAAAAATGTTATTAATAATAATGCATTGGTTTGTAAAATGGTTTCAAAAAAGGTTACAATGCTGTTTACAGGAGATATTGAGCAAGAAGCGGAAGAGGCTATTTTGAATAAATATAAATCTAATATAGGTATTTTAAAATCAGATATTTTAAAAGTAGCACATCATGGTTCGAAAACATCTTCTACAAAAGAATTTTTGGAAGCGGTTAAACCAAATACTGCTGTAATTGGGGTAGGAAAAAACAATAATTTTGGACACCCAAATAAAAGCGTTTTAGAAAGACTAAAACGCCTAGGGTGTAGAATTTATAGAACAGATGAAAGCGGAGAGATTATTCTTTTATAAAATTATAATCACATTCACTTTTTAAAGTTAAACTTCCATCATAAATAGTTTTGTTTTCTGTAGAAAGTGGCATGTTTAATATTATAGGGCAAGTATATTTTTCGTTTAAATTATTTGTAATTGTAATTAAAAAACTCATTTTACAAGCTATGGAATTTAATGTTATATTACAGTTTTTTAATAAACTTCCATCATATGAGATGTTAGATATACTTTCATGTAATGTATAATTATCTTTAATATTTGAATTGACATAGCACAAGGTTATTGGGTTTGCACAGTTATTATATAAAGTTTTTGTAGAATAGTCTATTTCATTACTGGATGAAACATCAAATTTAATATTATCTTTAATAATATTATTTTCTTCAAATGAACTTGTTGCAAAATTATTTATATTTTTGAAATATAAGTTTGGCGTTCCAATACTAGGTGTTAAAAGATATCTAATTTCTGAAATAGTAACTTCTTTTAATGTGTTTTGAGCTGTAAAGTTTCCGTTTGCATGATTATTTATAAAAATTGCTATATCAGTATATTGATATAAATTAGACACATTAAAAGATGAATTACCATTAACTGATGTTGTTGCATTACAACTGCTAAAATATGTAATTTTATTTATTGAAAATACAGAATCTTTATTTTTTTCTACAAATTCAAAAATTTGTTTATTGCTATTATTTGAGGCTATTTTGTTTTTTATATCTTTAAAAACAAATGCTCCTAAAACTACAAGCAAACAAATAAAAAATGTAAAAACAGATATAAAAAATATTTTTTTCTTAAGCATAATTTATAAATCCTCCTAAAAAGTAATTATTATCATTATATTTAATAATAGTACAAAATATTAATAATGTCAATATTAAAAATACACTAGACTTTTTTGATATTTTATGATATTATAATCGTGAAAAAAATATTTACAAAAAAAACATAATCATTCCATAAAACTAAAATAAACAAGTTGTAAACTATGTTTAGTCTAAGTAAAGGAGGATATTGTTATAATAGAAATGAATATAAATAATAATAATAAAATACAATTAGGGGGAAATGTATTAGTTCCTATTGATGTAAAAGAACAAGAATTTAAGAAGTTAATGCTTATTTATAAACAAGGTATGGAGCAAGTACAAAATGAATTAATGGAAGTTCAAACAAGCTTAAATAAAATTCATGATTATGATGTAATAAGCAATATTAATTCAAGGATAAAAACTCCTGAAAGTATTATTAAAAAAATGAAAAAGAAAAATTATGATTTAAATTATAAAAATTTAATAAGTAATGTTAATGATATTGCGGGGGTAAGGATTGTATGTCCATTTAAAGATGATATTGTTAAAGTGAAAAATGTTCTTGAAAATAATTCTAAACTAGAGATATTAGAAGAAAAAGATTATATAAATAAACCAAAAATAAGTGGATATTCAGGGTATCATATAATTGCTCAAACACCGGTGGATATCGGGACAGAACAAATAGCAAATGTAAAAGTTGAAATTCAAATAAGAACAATGGCAATGGATTTTTGGTCTACAACAGAACATAAAATTAAATATAAAGCTAATAATAAATTATCTAAAAAAGATTCCAAAAAAATGGTTATGTATGCCAAAATGATAAATAGGATGGATGAAAAAATATCAAAATTAAATTCAAAATATGATGATAAAAAGGATAGTATTAGCTAGTTTTAAAATATGAAGCATAAAGAAAGGATAAATTCTAAAATGACAAAAAAAATTGAATTAAATAAAGTTACTAAGGTAAAAAGTATTAAAGAAATGTTTGATTTAGCAGTTAAAGAAGCGGGAAATAAAAATGCTTTTGAGTATAAAAATGGAGATAAAATAGTAAAAATAACATATAAACAATATGTTGATGATATAAATTCTTTAGGAACAGCTTTAGCAAGCTTAAATATGCATAATAAACATGTTGCAATAATTGGCGAAAATAGCTACAAATGGCTAACAGTGTATTTATGTATGCTACAAAGTACAGGTGTATTTGTTCCTGTTGACAGAGAATTAACTTGTTTAGATGTTATAAATGTATTAAAACATAGTGATAGTGAAGTATTATTTTTTTCAAAAAAATATGCACAATATATTCCAGAAATAAAAAAAGCAATTCCTAATATTAAATATTACATAGGTTTAGACGTAAAAAAAGATGAAGATAATATTTTATCATATGACTTATTAAAAGAAAGTGGAAAAAAACTTTTAGATAAAAAAAGTACAATATATACTGATCTTAAAGATGATGAAAACAATCTAAAGCTTTTAGTTTACACTTCTGGTACTACGGGAAACCCAAAAGGTGTTATGCTTACAGAACATAATTTAATTAGTGTTGTGTATTATGGGTTACAAATAGCTGATATAGGAGAAAAATGTTTATCTGTTCTTCCATATCATCATACATATGAAGCCGTAGCGGGAATACTTGTTGGACTTCATAAACATAGTACTATTTGTATAAATGATAGCCTAAAAAATGTACTTAAAAATTTACAGCTTTACAAACCAGAATATATTTATTTGGTTCCTGCTTTTACAGAAGTTTTTTATAAAAGTATATGGAATAATGCTCAAAAAACAGGAAAAGATAAAGCACTTAAAAAGATGATACCTTTAAGTAATGCTTTAAGAAAAACTGGAATAGACTTAAGAAAGAAATTCTTTAAGTCAATACATGAGGCTTTTGGAGGAAATTTAAACCAAATAGTATGTGGTGGAGCTCCAATTCGTCCTGAAATAGGAAAATTCTTTAATGATATTGGAATTACTTTATTAAATGGATATGGAATAACAGAGTGTTCTCCTCTTGTTAGTGTAAATAGAGCAAATTTTAATGATAGCAGTACAGTTGGTGTAATTCTTCCTTGTTGTGAAGTTAAAATAGAAAATAAGACAGCAGATGGAGATGGGGAAATATATGTTAAAGGCGACATCGTAATGAAGGGGTATTATAAAGAGCCAGAAAAAACAGCTAAAGTTTTAAAAGATGGGTGGTTTAATACTGAAGACTATGGTCGCATAAATGAAAAAGGACAATTAATAATTAATGGAAGAAAGAAAAACTTAATTGTATTAGACAACGGAAAAAATATTTATCCTGAAGAAATAGAAAACTATATTATGGGAATACCATATGTAAAAGAAGTACTTGTTAAAGCTAGTAAAAATGCTGCTGGTCAAGAAACAGCACTTATTGCAGAAGTATTTTTAGATAAAGAAAAAATCGAAGAAATGCATATTGAAAACATAAAAGAAACATTAAAAAAAGATGTGCAAGATTCTGTAAGAGAGTTACCTGTGTATAAACATATATCAGATGTAAAAATAAGAAAAAATGAGTTTGAAAAAACAACAACTAGTAAAATAAAAAGATAAAATACTTTATCAAGAGTGGACGAGAGAATCGGCTTTATGACTCCACAGCAACCTATCTAAACATAAGAAAAGGTGCTAATACCGACAAAGCATATGCTTTGGATGATAAATTTTTAAGTCCATTGTGTGCTGCGATGGGCTTTTTTACATAATAAAGGAAAGGAAAGTGATTTAAAATGAAAAAATTGTTTACATCAGAAAGTGTAACAGAAGGACATCCAGATAAACTATGTGATTATATTTCAGATAGTATATTAGACGCTTATTTAGCTTTAGACCCATTTTCAAG
>USQS01000032.1 GCA_900556865.1 uncultured Clostridium sp.
TTCATACCCTCATTAACTGAAGTAATACTTTCCATATCTAAATGGTTTGTAGGTTCGTCCATAATTAAAAAATTCGCACCAGATAACATCATTTTAGAAAGAACACATCTTACTTTTTCTCCTCCAGAAATTACTTTTGCTTTTTTTAGTGCCTCTTCTCCAGAAAACAACATTCTACCTAAAAAGCTTCTAACATACGTTTCATCTGGGTCTTTAGAATATTTTCTAAGCCAATCTGTAATAGTTTCATCTGTTTCAAATAAATAATTATTGTCTTTAGGAAAATATGTATGAGTAATAGTTTGCCCCCATATAATTTCTCCTTCATCAGGTTCAAGCTCTCCCTCAATTATTTGAAACAAAGCAGTTTTGGCATTTTCATTATCTGCTAAAAAAGCTATTTTATCATTTTGTTTTACAGTAAAGGAAACATTATTTAAAATCTTTTCTCCATTTATAGTTTTTGATATATTTTTAACTTGAAGAATCTCCTTTCCAGGTTCTCTATCTGGTTTGAAATCTACATAAGGATATTTCCTATTTGAAGGTCTTATTTCTTCAAACTGAATTTTTTCTAGAGTTTTCTTCCTTGATGTTGCCTGCTTAGATTTTGAAGCATTAGCACTAAATCTTGCAATAAAGTCTTGTAATTCTTTAATTTTTTCCTCTTTCTTTTTATTTTGCTCTTTTGCTTGTCTTAATGCCAATTGACTAGATTCATACCAGAAATCATAATTTCCTGGATAAACAGTTATTTTTCCAAAATCCACATCTGCAATGTATGTGCAAACTTTATTTAAAAAATATCTATCATGTGAAACTACAATTACAGTATTTTCAAAATTAATTAAAAATTCTTGTAGCCAATTTATACTTTTTAAATCCAAGTCATTTGTAGGCTCATCTAATAAAAGAATATCTGGGTTTCCAAACAAACTTTGAGCAAGCAAAACTTTTACCTTTTCTCTTGGGTCAATTTCCTTCATAAGCTTGTAATGATTTTCTGGAGATATTCCTAAATCATTCAAAAGCATTGCAGCATCAGATTCTGCATTCCATCCATCTAGCTCGGCAAAACGTTCCTCCAACTTTGCAGCTTTCATTCCATCTTCTTCTGAAAAATCTGGTTTAGAATAAATTTCTTCTTTCTCTTTCATAATATCATAAAGCTCTTTATTTCCCATTATTACAGTATCAATTACAGAAAATTCTTCATATTCAAAATGGTTTTGTTTTAAAATAGAAATTCTTTCTCCTTTGTCGATTGTAACATCTCCCTTGCTTGGCTCTAGCTCTCCAGACAACACCTTTAAAAAAGTAGACTTTCCAGCACCATTTGCTCCTATAATTCCATAGCAATTTCCTTTGCTAAACTTTATATTAACATCTTCAAACAATACTCTTTTACCAAACCTAATTGTAACACCATTTGCAGACAACATAATATTCACTTTCCTTTCTCTCTAAAGTAAAATTAAACTTTATATATTTTACTACAAAATAACGGAAATATCAAGGACTTTTAAAGTTCTTACATGAATACTTTTGCATTTAGTTACAATTTACAGTTCATTGATATTTGACTAAAAAATTGATAATATATTGTTTTGAAATACCGCGTAAGCGGCCAAACGAGCGAAAGCGAGTGCGAATTGGAGCAATCTACTTTCGTTCCAATAATAAAAAATTTTAATTTTTTATTTTGGAACATACGAGGATGTGCGACACCAAGGTATAAAAAACAATATATTATCAAATTTTAAAATGACTTATTTCATGAACTGCGAATTGCAACTCCAAATTTTTACTTAACAAAAAAGAGCCTATAGCAACACTATATCTCTTTTTAACTTTTTATTTTCTATTACTCCCGTGCCTATAAATTCATTTTTATTATATATCCTGTAAATTCCATCTTGCCTATTTTCAGTTATTTTAACACCATTTAAAAACAAATTCAAATTCCTATCATCTAAAATCACATCTTGAGTGTCTTCAAAAAAATCCTCTATTAAAATTATATTTTTTGAAATACTCGTTTCATCTTTCATAATTTCCGAAATACTTAAACTTTTCTCTATGGAAAAATCTCCGTACCTTAATTCTTGTAAGCTCCTTCATAAAACCCACTGTATTTAGCTTTTCTGCTATATCTTCACATAAACTTCTAATATAAGTTCCTTTAGAACAGTGAACCCTAAAAGTTATTTCATTATTTTTACTAGAAACTTCTATTAAATCTATAGCGTAAATTTCAATTTCTCTTGCTTTTACCTCAATTTTCTTCCCACTTCTTGCATATTCATATAACTTTTTACCATTAACCTTTATTGCAGAATACATAGGAGGTATTTGGCTTTGCTTACCAACAAATTGTGATAAAACATTTTCTACATATTCTTTGGTGAGCACTTTTGTTGGAATTTCTTTTTCTTCTATAACTTTACCTTCCGAATCTCCCGTTTCAGTCTTTTTTCCTAATTTAATTGTAGCAATATAAATTTTATCATGATTAATTAAATATTTTGAAAGACTTGTACCTTTTCCAATTAAAAGTGGCAACACTCCTGTTGCCAATGGGTCTAAAGTTCCTGTATGTCCAACTTTATTTTTTACAATTTTTTTTATTTTTTGAACCACATCATTTGAAGTCCAACCTTTTTCTTTATTTACAAGTAATATTCCATCCATATAATTTTTCATTCCTTACTTTAATTGCTTTCTAACCTCACGTAAAGCTCTTTGTTTGATTTGTTCGGGTGTTCCTGTCACAAATGCACCTGCAGCTTTATTATGTCCTCCTCCACCTAGACTTAATGCAATATTTGCAACATTTACATATTCTAAAGACCTTAATGAAATTTTGTACCCTTTATCTCCTACTGGGTGTAAAAATATAGAAACCTCAACATTTTCTATATTTTTACCAACTTCAACAATTCCTTCATGGTCTCCTGGTTTTGCTCCAACCTCAATTTCATCTTCAAGTGTTATATATGTAAACGCAACTTTACCATCTTCTAAAAACTCCATTCTATCATAAGCTTTTTTATGAAGCTCAAAATTAGCCTTATTTTTAGTTTGTAAAGTATATCTAAATATTTCAGAAACATCTACTCCAAGTCTTACAACACTTGCAGCAAACTCAAAAGTCTCACTTGTTGCATTAAAGCAAAAACCACATGTATCTGTTATGATTCCAGTCATTAAACATGTTGCAATATTTTTTGTTATTTTTATGTCAAAATATTTAAACATGCCTATTAAAATTTGGCAACATGCTGGAGCAACTGGATTTATATAATTTATATCTCCATACATGGTATTGCTTCCATGATGATCTATAACAATTTTCATTTTTGCTTTTTTAAAATATTCTTCATATCCTTTTAATATTTTACTATCAGCACAATCTAAAGAAATTGCTAAATCATATTTTTCAACATCACTTTCTTTTTTTAGATCATTTATGCCTGGCATAAAATTAAATGATTTTGAATGTTCTGGTATCAATATATCTGGATTTTTTCCTAAAGATTTTAATCCATATCCTATTGCTAAAGAACACCCTATAGCATCTCCATCTGGTCCAGCATGTGTTACTATTGCAATTTTTTCAGCTTTCTTTATTTCTCTTAAAATTTTATCTAGTGTCATATATTTTCCTCTTTCTAATTTTCATTTATAAAATTTCTTTTAAAATATTTTCTATTCTTGCTCCATATTCTATTGAGTTATCTTCTTCAAATGTAATGTTTGGGGTATAACGCATATTTATTCTTTTTGCAAGTTCACTCCTAATAAAGCCTTTAGATTTGTTTAATGCTTCTAATGTGTTTTTTTTACTTTTACAGTTTAATAAACTTATATAAACTCTTGCTTCTCTTAAGTCAGGAGAAACTTTTACTTTTATTACACTAATTAAACCTGTAATATTTGTATTTTTTAAGTCTTGGTCTATTATATGGCTTATTTCTTTTTTGAACTCTTCGTTTACTCTTTCCATACGATTAGAGTTTTTTCTTTGTTTCATAAAATGTTCCTCCTATCCTTTTATCTTTTTATTTCTTTCATAACAAAAGCTTCTAAAATGTCTCCTTCTTTTATATCATTATATTTTTCTAATTGAATTCCGCATTCAAAGTCTTTTGCTACTTCTTTAACATCATCTTTATAACGTTTTAAAGATGATAATTTTCCTTCATGAATAACTACATCATCACGTATTACTCTTACACCAGCATTTCTTTCAAGTTTTCCTGTAAGTACCATTGCACCACCAACAGTTCCAACATTTGAGATTTTGAATACTTGACGAATTTGAGCTGTTCCTATAATTTCTTCTTCATATTTAGGGTCTAACATACCTTTCATTGCTGCTTCAACATCATCTATAGCTTGGTATATTACTGAATATTGTTTTATTTGAACTTCATCTTTTTCCGCTTCTTGTTTTGCTGCCATAACTGGTCTAACATTAAATGCAATTATTATTGCATTTGAAACTTTAGCAAGTGTAACATCAGACTCTGTAACTGCTCCTGCTGCACTGTGTATTACTTTTACTCTTACTTCTTCATTTGAAACTTTTTCTAAAGATTGTTTTAAAGCTTCTACTGAGCCTTGTACATCTGCTTTTACAATTAAGTTTAATTGCTTTAATTTTCCAGATTCCATTTGTCCAAATAAATTATCTAATGTTACTTTAGACATGGCATTTATAGATTTTTCTCTTGCTTGGCGTTTTCTTCTTTCAATTAAATGTTTTGCCATTTTTTCATCTTTTACTTCATATAGAGTTTCTCCCGCCTCTGGTACTTCTGTAAGTCCCATTATTTCTACTGGTGTAGATGGTCCTGCAAATTTTACTTTTTTACCTTTATCATTTACCATTGAACGAATTCTACCAATAGATGTTCCAACAACTACTGTATCTCCTACATCTAGTCTTCCTCTTTGTACTAGTATAGATGCAATTGCTCCTTTATTTTTATCAAGCCTTGCCTCTAAAACCGCTCCTTTAGCCTGCTTATTTGGATTAGCTTTTAATTCTAAAACATCTGCCTCTAATAATACCATTTCAAGTAATTGATCTATGTTTATTCCTTTTTTTGCTGAAATTTCCACATAAATTGTATCTCCTCCCCATTCTTCAGGAACTAATTCATATCTCATTAATTCTTCTTTAACTTTTTGAGGATTACTATCTGGTAAGTCAATTTTATTTATAGCAACAATTATTGGAATTCCAGCTGATTTAGCATGGTTTATAGCTTCTATAGTTTGTGGTTTTACACCATCATTTGCTGCAACTACTAAAATTGCAATATCTGTAACTTGTGCTCCTCTTGCTCTCATTTGAGTAAATGCTTCATGACCCGGAGTATCTAAAAATGTTATTTCTCTATTATTTATACTAACTTTATAAGCACCTATTGCTTGGGTTATTCCTCCTGCTTCTCCTTCTATTACATTTGTTTTTCTTATAACATCTAAAAGAGAAGTTTTACCATGGTCAACATGCCCCATAACAACAACTACAGGTGGACGTTCTACTAATTCATTTTCTAAATCTTCAGATTCATCAAATAATATATCTTCTTCTTTTATTTCTTCTTTTTTGTTTGCTGTTACACCAAATTCTGCAGCTACTAAATATGCTGTATCAAAATCTAAATCGTTATTTAAAGTTGCCATTATTCCAAGTGACATAAGCTTCATTATAACTTCACTTGCTGTTTTCTTTAATTCTTGAGCTAAATCCTTTACAGAAATAGTTGCTGGAATTGTTATTTCAGTAAGCTTAAATATTTTTTGTTTTGTACGTTCTTCGCCATTTTTTGTTGCTTTTTTCTTTCCTTTTCTTCCTCTTACTGTTGTTAAGTCATAATAATCAAGCATACTATCTTCTTGGTCTTCAAACATTCCAGATAAATTATTTCTTTGTTTCAAGTTTTTAAGTTTTCCTTCATTAATTTGCTCATAATTTTGATTATTTTTTCTGTTCTTTCTTTTATTATTTCTTGTTTCATCAAATTTATTATTATTTTTTTGTTTGTCTATATTTCTATTATAATCACGAGTATTTTCTTTTTCAGTTTCAATATTCATAATATCTTTAATATTTTTTTCAATTCCCTTTTCATCTAATGTACGTCTTCCAAATTTGTTGTTATTATATCCATTTCTTCCATTTTGATTATTATTATTAAATCTATTATTATTATTTCCTCCAAAATTCTTGTCTTTATTCCAATTTTTTCTTTCTCCGTTTTGATATTTATTATCTCTTTTTTGAAATCTATCAGAATTTTGATTTTGTGTATAACCTTCTCTTCTTCTATTTTGATAATTATTTTCTTCATTGTTATTTTTATAATTATTATTATAAGGTTTATTTCTTCTGTTTTGGAATTTATTATTTCTGTCTTGTCTATTTTCTTGAAACCTATTGTTATTACCGTTATTTTGTTGATTATATCTATTATTTGCAAACTCTTGATTGTTTTTTTGAAATTTATTGTTTGTTTTTTCTTGATTGTTATTTTGAACTTTATTATTAGCCATAGGTTGCTTTACATTTTTTTCATTATTTCTTGAAACTTCTTCTTTTATTTCTGCTTTTTTTGGTAATTGTTCTTCTTTCATTTTATTTTTTACTTCAACATCCTCTTGCTTTTTCTTATTTTCTTTATCTAATCCAAATAGCTCACTTACTGTTAATGGCTTTTCTGGCTTATTTCTATAAACAATATTAAAATTCTTTTTATCTTTTCTTTTTTCAAAAGAATTTTGTTTATCCCTTTTTGTTTTTTCAAACTTCTTTTCATCTTGAACTTCTTCTTTTATAATTACTTCTCTTCTTATTATAACAGGATTATCTTTTTTTGAAGTATTCTCTTTTTTAGGCTTATTCTCTTTTGGCTTTACATCATTACTATTTTTTGATTTTACACCAAATCTTTCTCTAATTTTTTTTGAGTCTTCATCTTCTATGTTACTTAAATAACTTTTTATTTCTATTCCTATTGTTTTTGCCTTTTCTAGCAATTCTTTGCTTGGAATATTAAGTTCTTTTGCTAAATCATAAAATTTCATTTTACCCAATAATCTCACCCCCATTTATTATCTTTTCTAAATTTTCATATGTATTAGCTGGAATTTCCATCTCAAAAGTTTTTGAAAGTCTTTTATTTTTTATAAGTTTTTTCAAACATTCTTCAGATTTACAAATATATGTACCTCTTCCTTCCATTTTGCCTGTTATGTCTATATATATTTCTCCATTTTTATTTTTTACTATTCTTATTAAGTCTTTTTTATCTTTTTTTTCATTACAACCAAGACAAGTTCTTTGTGGTAATCTTTTCAAATTACATCTTCTCCTTTTAATTTTCTTTAATTTTTATTTTCTTCTGTTTTATCTTCTTTTGCTTCTTCAGTTTCAGTAATTAAGTCTTTTTTATTTTCTTCATTTTGCTTTTCTTCTAAATACTTTCTAAATTGACTTTCAGACTTTATATCTATTTTCCAATTTGTAAGTTTAGCTGCTAATCTTGCATTCTGCCCTGCTTTTCCTATAGCAAGTGATAATTGATCATCTGGAACTATTACTTGAGCAAATCTTTCTTCTTCTTTACTGTCAACTGCCATTATTTTTGCAGGAAGAAGTGCCGAAGCGATAAATATAGAAATATCTGGGTTCCATTCTATAATATCTATTTTTTCTCCATTTAATTCATTTATTACATTTTGTATACGTATTCCCTTTTGCCCAACACATGAACCAACTGGGTCAATATTAGGATCTTGTGAATACACTGCAATTTTACTTCTTTTTCCTGGGTCTCTTGATACACTTTTTATTTCTATTAGTCCTTCATATATTTCAGGTATTTCAAATTCTAATAATTTTCTTACAAAATCTGGTTTACTTCTTGAAACAATTACCTGTGGTGCACCTTTTTCGCCTTTTTCAACATCTATTACATATGCTTTTATTTTATCATTTACTTTATAATGTTCAGTAGGTACTTGCTCTTTCAAAGGCATTACTCCTTCAATTTTACCTAAATCCATTACAACTATACCTTTATCTGCTTTTTGAATAGGTCCTGATACAATTTCTCCTTTTTGGTCACTATATTCGCTATATATTATTTCTCTCTCCGCTTCTCTAATTTTTTGTACAATTACTTGTTTTGCTGTTTGTGCCGCTATTCTACCAAAGTTTTTTGGTACAATTTCAACATCAACACTGTCTCCAATTTGCACAGATTTATTTATTTTTTTTGCATCTGCTAAACTTATTTCTTGTGTACTGTTATTTACTGTTTCTACAACTTCTTTTACAGAATATATATATGTTGCACCTGTTTTTTTGTCCATTACAACCTTAACATTTTCTGATGAATCAAAATTTCTTTTGTATGCTGTAACTAATGCTGTTTCTATTGATTCTAACAAATATTCTTTTTTTATTCCTTTTTCTTTTTCTAATTCTTCTAATGCCAAAATTAATTCTTTATTATCAATCGCTTTCATTTTTTCTAATCATTCCTTTCTTCATATATAGTTTTTATTTGTGAAATACTTTTTCTTTCTATTTCTATAATAGTGCCAATGTCTAATTTTATAGTATTTTCAGTAAAATCAACCAATATACCTATATATCCCTTATTTTTGTTTTCATCTTTTTTAAATAATTTAACTTCTACTTTACTGTTTATATATTTTTTTAGTTGCCAATCTTTTCTTAAAACTCTTTCTATTCCTGGAGAAGATATTTCTAAAAAATATTGTTCCTTTATTGGGTCTTTGCTATCTATTATTTCTTTTATTTCATTATTAACTTTTTCGCAGTCGTCTAATGATATTCCATTATCACTATCAATTACTATTCTTAAAATTCTATTTGATCCTTCTTTTATGTATAATACATCATAAAGTTCATAACCTATACTTTCTATTTTAGGTTTTACTAAATCTTCTACTTCTTTTTCTATTTTTGACAAAATTTACCTCCTAATTACAAGATTTAAGAGCGAGATTTTTGCTCTCGCTCTTTTCTTTCTCTTTATGTCTTTTATATTATACCCCTTTTTTTTCCTTTTTGCAAGGGTTTTGAAGGAATTTTTAAAACTTATTTAATTGTAAAAGTAAATTCTAGTTTAGATTAAAATCTAGAATTTAGTCTTGC
>USQS01000033.1 GCA_900556865.1 uncultured Clostridium sp.
GGTTAAAATAGCATATTTTTTTAATTCTTGATAATGTGTTGTTGCCAATGTAAGAATATTATTTTCTTTAAAATATTCTAAAATGCTAATTGCAAGATTAGCACCTTCTAAAGGGTCAGTTCCAGAGCCAAGTTCATCTACTAAAACTAAACTATTTGTAGTAGAAGTATTAATAATAGAAGCAATGTTTGTCATATGACTTGAAAATGTGCTTAAAGAATCTGCTATGCTTTGGTCATCTCCAATATCTGCAAATATTTCATCAAAAACATATATACTTGAATTTTCGCTAGCTGGTATATTTAAGCCAGAACAAGCCATTAATTCTAATAACCCTACCGTTTTTAAAGTTACTGTTTTTCCGCCAGTATTTGGACCAGTAATAATAAGAAGAGAAAAGTCTTTTCCGAGACAAATGGTATTTTTAACAACTTTTTCAGCCTCGATTAATGGGTGTCTTGCATTTATCAAATTAAAAAATTTTTCATTATTTATTATGGGTGTAATACCATTTATTAAATTAGAGTATTTTGCTTTAGCGAAAAGAAAGTCAATTTTACCAATAAGAAAAGCATTTTTTTGAAGTTCATTTGTACATTCAAAAAGCAAGCTACTTAATTTTTGTAAAATTTTTTCTATTTCAATATTTTCTTCTACTTTCAAATTATTTAATTCATTATTAAGGTCAAAAACAGCAATAGGCTCTATAAATACTGTTGCACCACTTGATGACATATCATGCATAAACCCTTTTACCAAAGAACGGTATTCTTGTTTTATTGGAATAACATATCTGTCATTTCGCACAGTAACAAGGTTTTCTTGAATGTATTTTGAATATGAAGAAGAATGTAAAATAGATGTTAATTTGTTTTTTATGCCAAGTTCTAAAGTTCTTTCTTTTCTTCTAATTGTTGCTAGTTGGGGTGAGGCATTATCTGCAATGGTGTTTTCATCTAAAATTGATGATTTTATTTTTTGAACTATACTATTGTTTGTGTAAAGTTCTGCAAAATATATATTTATATTTGAATAATCCTCATTATCTATAAAATCTTCAAAATATTTTTTTAAATTATTTGACATTTCTAAAATATTTACAATAGAAAGCAATGCTCTGCAAGAAAGCACGTTTGAACTTTCAAGTTTTTTTATATATAAAGTTATATCATCAATTTCAGAAATTGGAGGAGTAGAATTTCTAGCTAATAAGCTTGAGGTTTCTTTTGTTTCATTTAATATTTTTTGAACATAGTCTTTTTGGTTAGAAGGCATAAGTTCAAAAGCTTCTTTTTTACCAAGGTAAGTATGGCAAAATGTAGAAAGTTTTTCTAATATTTTAAAATATTCTAATTTTTCTAAATAAATTTTGTTCATGTTTAATTTCATTCCTTCCTGAAAGCTTTTGTTCTATTATTTCATAAAAGTTGCAAGAAATCAAGTAGAACAGAGTTTTACTGTTACAATTTACAGCTTATGAAATAAGTGATTTTAAAATTTGATAATATATTGTTTTTTATACCTTGGTGTCGCAAACTCCATATTTAAAATTACTAGTATGTCGTTTGCTCCAATTCGCACTCGCTTTCGCTCGTTTGGTCGCTTACGCGGTATTTCAAAACAATATATTATCAAATTTTTTAAGTCAAATTGATGTGCTGTGATTTGTAACTTTACTTTTACTTCAATTCATGAAAATAGCAGAAATTTGGTTGAAAAAAATAGATGATTTTGGTATAATCGAAACATAAAAAGAATTGGACAAAATAATAATAGAAGGTGATTAAATTGCAAATAAAAGAATTAAGACTTTTAAGTTCAAAAATATATGAAGATGGAAATTTAATTTATGAAGGAAAAATAGAAGAAGCACCAGAAGAAATAAAAATAAAAGAATATAAAGAAATTAAATTTGAAGGAACAGATATAGAGGTCAAAATATAGCGAGAAAGGAATAAAAACAATGGAATGGACGAAAGAACAAAAAGCAGCTATTTATAAAAAAGGTAGTAATATTTTAGTTGCAGCAGCAGCTCGGAAGCGGAAAAACGGCAGTTTTAGTAGAAAGAATTATAAACAAAATAATTAAAGAAAAAATAGATATAGATAATTTACTTGTCGTAACATTTACAAATGCAGCAGCTTCAGAAATGAGAGAAAGAATTTTAAGTGCAATATATAAAATAATAGATGACGAAAATTTTAAAGATGAAGAAACAATAAGCCATTTGCAAAGACAAATAACATTGCTAAATAAAGCAAATATATGCACAATAGATTCATTTTGTTTAAATGTAATTAGAAATAACTTTTTTGAATTAGAAATTTCTCCAAATTTTAGAATTGCAGATACAGCAGAAATAGAGCTTCAAAAACAAGAAACACTAGAAACGCTTTTTGAAGAAAAATATGAAAAAGAAGATAAAGATTTTGAAAAATTAATAAAAACATATACTTCATATAGGGAAGATACACCACTAAAAGAATTAATTTTAAAAATATATACTTATATAGAATCAAACCCATTTCCTTTAAAATGGCTAGATGAGCAAATAGAAAAATTTAATATACAAGACGTAAAACAAGACTTTGCAAAAACAATTTGGGGACAAATTTTGCTAAAAGACCTAAAAGAAGAACTAGAAGATGGAATAAAAAAACTAAAACAAGAAGAAAAAAGATTAAGTGTGGAAAGTGAACTAGAACAATATAAAAGAACAATAAGTTCAGATATAGCAAATTTAGAATTTTTATTTAATAATCTAGAAAGTTGGGATAAAGCCTATGCTCTAGTGCAAAATGTAGAATTTGTAAAATGGCCAGTATCTAAAAAAATAACATCATTTGAAAAAGATACAGCAAAAGCAGTTAGAGACAAAGTAAAGAAAAATTTTGTATCTAAAAGAGACAAAATTTTCACTTCAAATTCAGAAGAAGCAAATCAGGACTTAAAAGAAATGTACGAAATTCTTTTAAAACTAAAAAATCTTATTATAGATTTTGATAAAACATTTAAAAAAAATAAAAAAGACAAAAATATAGTAGATTTTAGTGATATAGAGCATTTAGCACTAAAAATTCTAATAAAGGAAGAAAATTCTAAATTTGTTCCAACAGAAATAGCATTAAAATATCAAGAAAAATTTGCAGAAATTGCAATAGATGAATATCAAGACAGTAATCTAGTACAAGAATATATTTTAACATCTGTATCTAAAGGAAACAATATTTTTATGGTTGGAGATGTAAAACAAAGTATATATAAATTTAGACAAGCAATGCCAGACCTATTTTTAAGCAAATATAAAAATTATAAAGAAGAAGAAATATCTAACCAAGGGCTAAAAATAAAGCTTTTTAAGAATTTTAGAAGTAGAGAAAATATTTTGGATATTACAAATTTAATTTTTGAAAATATAATGAGCTATAATTTAGGAGAAATAAATTACACAGAAGAAGAATATTTAAATTTAGGTGCAAACTATGAGCCAAGTAAAGAAAACCTAATTTCCCAAATAGATATAATAGATGTTTCAGAAGATGAAAAAAGTGAAATAGAAGAAAATTCAGAAGAAGAACAAGAAGAGCAAGAAAGAATAGAAGATATAGAATTAGAGGCAAAATATGTTGCAAATAAAATACGCAAATTAATAGATAGCAAATTTCAAATATATGATAATAAAAAACAAATATTTAGAGATATAAAATTTAAAGATATAGTAATTTTGCTACGTTCTACTAAAAACAAGGCAAATGTATTTGAAAAAGAGCTAATAAATCAAGATATAAACGTATTTTCAGATACATCTTCAGAATACCTAGATTCATATGAAATTCAAATTATAATGGACTTATTAAAAATAATAGATAATCCATACCAAGACATTCCACTTGCACATATTATGTTATCTTGCATAGGAATGTTTACAGATGACGATTTATTAGAAATTCGCCTAGTAGACAGCTTTGACGATTTTTATACAGCACTACTAAAATCAAAGCTTTCTGTAAGAGAAGAATTAAAAGATAAAATAAATATATTTTTAGAAAAGCTAGATTCATGGCGTAAAAAAAATTCATACATGGATTTAGATGAATTAATATGGACAATCTATGAAGAAACAGGTTTTCTAAATTATGTTGCATTAATGCCAAATGGAAGCATAAGAACAGCAAACCTAAAAATGCTTTTTGAAAGAGCAAAACAATTTGAAGTGGCGTCTTTTAAAGGACTATTCAATTTTATAAACTTTATAGAAAAAATAAGAATTGGAAGTTCAGATTTAGGTTCTGCAAAACTTATTGGGGAAAATGAAGATGTAGTAAGAATAATGAGTATACACAAAAGTAAAGGTCTAGAATTCCCTATTGTATTTTTATCGGGAACTGGGTCAGCATTTAATATGATGGACTTAAATGCAGATATTTTGCTACATCAAGAATTGGGAATAGGAGTAAGATACATAGACTATGACCTACAAATAAAGTATGACACATTAACAAAACTGGCATTAAGACAAAAACTACTAGAAGAAAATTTATCTGAAGAAATGCGTATTTTGTATGTTGCACTTTCAAGAGCCAAAGAAAAGCTATATATAACAGCAATAAAAAAAGATTTTGAAAAAGAAAATAAAAATTTACAGGAATTAATAAATATATATCCAAAAAAACAAGGAAAGATAAATCCAATTTTATTAAAAAAATATAAAAAATATATAGACTGGATATTGCTCGTTTATTATTACAATGAAAATTCAAAAAATATAATGAATTTAAACATAATAAAAAAAGGAGAAATTTTAAAAGAGCTAAAGCCAGAACAAGAAGAAAAAATAGACATATTTAAAATTTTAGAAGAAAAATCTAAAAATGTAAAACAAGAAGAAATAGAAAAGCTAAAAAAGAGACTAGAATTTGACTATAAATATAAAGAATTAGCTTGCATTCCAAGCAAAGAATCAGTAAGTAATATTGCAAATAAAAATATAAGCAAAGAAGAATATAAATTTGAAGAAGAATTTTCAGAAGATAAAATTGAATTTTCAAAACCAAAATTTTTAAGTGGAACAAAAGAAGAAGAAATAACACCAAGCAAAAAAGGAACTTTAATACATTTATGTATGAAAAATTTAGATTTTACACAAACCTATAATTTAGAAAAAGTAAAAGAACTTATAGAAAATTTGAAAAACAAACAATTAATTACAGAAAAAGAATTTGAAGCAATTAACCCATATGTCATATTAAAATTTACAAGTAGTGAAATATTTAAAGACCTACAAACTGCAAAAGAATATCATAAAGAAGAACCATTTTATATAAATGTTTCTGCTAAAGATGTAACCCAAACATCATCTGAAGAAAATATTTTAGTACAGGGAATAATAGATTTATATTATATAGATAAAGATAATAATTTAGTATTACTAGACTATAAAACAGATTTTGCAAAAGAAGGAGACGAGCAAATTTTAATAAACAGGCATAAATCACAACTTATGTTATATAAAAAGGCATTAGAAGGAGCTTTAAACAAAAAGGTAGATAAAGTAATTATCTATTCTACTGGGCTTGCAAAAGGGCTAATGATATAAGAAAAGAGGTAATATGATAGCAGAAGTAATAATAGATAGCAGAGCAAAAAATTTAAATAGAGTTTTTGACTATAAAATTCCAAAAGACCTAGAAGATGTTATTGATGTTGGAAGTAAGGTTTTAGTTCCATTTGCAAATTTCAAAGCTTTAGAACAAGGCTATGTAATTAAAATAAAACAGTCTAGTGAGTTTGAAGTAAAAGAAATAGCAGGTTTGGAAGACAACCTTTCTAAAGAAAGAATTGAGCTTGCACGCTATATGGCAAGAAAATATTTTTGCAATGTTTCAGAATGTATAAAACTTATGGTAACACCAGGAACTAGAAACAAGCAAAAAAAAGTACAAGATAAAAAAATGAATTTTGTGTATTTGAATCGTTCAATTGAAGAAATAGACCTAAACAAAATCAGGGGAGATAAGCAAAAAAAGCTAATAGATTTTGTTAGTAAAAATGAAGGATTAACAATTCCGGAAATTGAGGCTATTGCACAAATTTCAAGAGCAACGGTAAATTCTTTAGTAAATAAAGGCATACTTAAAATTTTAGAAGAAAAGGTTCAAAGAAATCCTTTAGCTTCAAAAAATATAAATATAAATAAAAAATTAAAACTTACAGAAGAACAAAAAGTTGCATTTGAAGCGGTAAATAAAGCAATTTTACAAAGTAAATTTGAAGAATTTTTGCTTTATGGTGTTACAGGTTCACGGAAAAACAGAAGTATATTTACAATTAATTGAAGAAGTTTTAAATATGCAAAAATCTACTATTTTGTTAGTGCCAGAAATTTCTTTAACACCTCAAATGGTAGATAGGTTTATTGGTAGATTTGGAAAACAAAAAATTGCAATTTTACATAGCAAAATTTCTTTAGGGGAAAGGCATGATGAATGGGAAAAAATAAGAAGTGGAGATGCAAAAATTATTATAGGTGCAAGGTCTGCTATTTTTGCACCCGCCAAAGATTTAGGGCTAATTATAATAGATGAAGAGCATGACACATCTTATAAGTCTGAATCAACCCCTAAATATGATACAAAAGAAGTGGCTTTTAAAATTGCAAAAACAAATAATGTGCCTCTTTTACTAGGTAGTGCAACACCAGATTTAAGAACTTTTTATAAAGCACAAAATGGAAAAATAACGCTTTTGAAACTTTCTAAAAGAGCCAATAATTCAAATTTACCCAAAGTTAGTGTAGTTGACTTAAAATATGAATTAGCAAAAGGCAATAAATCTATGCTTAGTGATGAACTTTATAAGCAAATTGAAAATAATTTAGCAAAGAAATATCAAACTATTTTGTTTTTAAATAGAAGAGGGTACTCAACTTTTATTATGTGTAGAGATTGTGGTTATACTGTAAAATGCCCAAATTGCAACATAAGTCTTACATACCATAGTTTTCAAAATAAATTAAAATGTCATTATTGTGGTCATGAGGAAAAAGTGGTAAAGGTTTGCCCAGAATGTGGAAGCAAAAAAATAAGGTATTTTGGAACTGGCACACAAAAGCTTGAAACAGAAATTAAAAAGCTTTTTCCAAATGCAAGTACGATTAGAATGGATGTTGATACTGTAACAAAGAAAAATTCACATGAAGAAATATTAAATAAATTTAAAAATGAGAATATTGATATTTTAATTGGTACTCAAATGGTTGTTAAAGGACACCATTTTCCAAGGGTTACTCTGGTTGGGGTAATTACTGCAGATAGTTCTCTTAATATGGAAGATTACAGAGCCAATGAAAAAACTTTTCAAATTTTAACGCAAGTTGCACGGTAGAGCAGGAAGAGAAAATTTGCCAGGAAGTGTTGTTATTCAAACATATAATCCACAAAGTTTTGCAATTCAATATGCTAAAAAACAGGATTATGATTTATTTTATAAAACGGAAATTGAACTTAGAAGACAGTTGAAATATCCACCTTTTTCAGATATTATTTTGGTAAGTTTTTCTGGAGAAAATGAAATGGAAGTTATTAATGCAAGTAATGTTTTTTATAAATTACTAAAGGTTAATCTTCCAAAGTATGGAATTAATGTGTTTGAAGCGGTTCCTGCACCGATTGATAAAATTCAAAATAAGTTTAGGTGGAGGATTATTGCAAAAGGTGTAGTAAATGAAGAAGTAAGTATTGTAATTAATAAGTGCTTGCAAAAGCTTTTTGATAAAGGCGTGTTTAAAAGTGTGGGTATTTCAGTAGATGTGAATCCAAATAATATGATGTGAATTATTTTTTTTAAAATTGGCATAATAAGTAAATGGAAACTTTAAAAAAGATTATTATTGGGTTGGTTGCAGGATTGGTTTCAGGGCTATTTTCAACAGGAGGAGGGCTAATCCTTGTACCAAGTTTTATGTATGTTTTAAAATTGGATACCAAAAAGTCTAGAGCCACATCCATTACGTGTATTCTTCCAATGGTGCTTGCAACTAGCTTATTTTATGCCAAAAATAATTATATAGAATGGAAGCTTGCAATTTTTTGTGCAATTGGTGGAGCAATAGGTAGTTTTGTTGGTTCTAAAAAATTAAAGAAAATTCCAGATTATGTTTTAAAAATTTCTTTTGCTATATTTTTGTTTTATGTTGGTTTTTATATGATTAAAAAATAATTTTAGTAAAAGTTATTAGATAGGAAAGATGATAAAAAAGATTGGAAGGAGCATAATATGCCTATTCTTTTTGGAGCTATATCAGGTTTTATTAGCAGTATGGGAATGCGGAGGAGGAACTGTTCTTATTTATTTGCTTACTGCATTTTTAGGAATTTCACAACATGTTGCCCAAGGTGCAAATTTGGTGTTCTTTGTGCCAACTTGTGTTGTGGCAATTATTATAAATTTGAAAAATAAAAATATTGATTTAAAATTAGCTAAAATTATAACATTAATGGGAATAATAGGAGCTGTAATTGGTGCAAAAATTTCTGTTAATATGGATGTTTCGCATTTAAGAAAGTATTTTGGCTTTTTTCTTATTTTGGTTGCATGTTATGAAATTTATTCTTTAATAAAAAGTAGAAAGAAAATAGTTTAGCTTCATTCAGTTCTTTTTACTAATGCTGTTTATATTCGGTTAGATTGAGAATAATAGATTGTTTTCCAACTCTAATGGCTCAATACATAATTTAAGTGTTTCTAAACATAATTTTCGGCACCCTTTCACGGCGCAAAAGCGAACATTTTCCAAAAATTATGTTA
>USQS01000034.1 GCA_900556865.1 uncultured Clostridium sp.
TTGCTCCAGCCAAAATTGCACCCATGCGAACACATAATTTTAATAAAGCACCTGTTTTATTTTTATGTGTATATTCTAGATATTCTTCAGATATTTTCTTTCCTTCAAACTCTGTGTCTACATATTCTCCTGCAATCATTCTATCTACTGCAATAGAAAACTCGTTAAACACTTTTAATTTTTTTTCTAATTCATCTTTATCTTTTGTTTTAATTAAGTCTTCACTTATTAAAATATACCCATTATTTAAAAGCCCATCTCCTGCAAGTATTGCTGTTGATTCATTAAATTTTTTATGATTAGTTAATTTTCCGTGTCTTATGTTATCATTATCTATTGCTGGTAAATCATCATGAATTAAAGAAAAATTATGAACCATTTCTATTGCAACAGCATATGGCATACATTTTTCTATATCACTCTTAAATAATTTGTATGTGGCTAAAACTAAAATTGGTCTTAATCTTTTTCCTCCTGCCATTAAACTATATTCCATAGAACTATTTAAAATTCTTTCAGGACACGCTTGTTTTCTTATATATTTTTCTAATTCTACTTCTACTTCTGTTTTATATTTATTCATTTCTATTTTAAAATCCATTTATAACCTCATTTCTCCAAGGCACAAACCCATTTGAGTTTATGCCTTATGTTTTAAATTGATAATATTTCTGTTTCTTTAACACTAAATATTTTATCTATTTCATTAATTGCCTTGTCAGTCATTTCTTGAATTTTATTTTCAGCCTGTTTTAGCTCATCTTCTGTCATTTCTCCATCTTTTTGAGATTTTTTTGCTAAATCTATTCCGTCTCTTCTGCTATTTCTTACACCAACTTTTGCTTCTTCTGCCATTTTTTTAATGTCTTTAACTAATTCTTTTCTTCTTTCTTCTGTTAATTCTGGAAAAGTAAGACGAATTACTTTTCCATCATTATTTGGGTTAATTCCGATATCTGAAGCAAGTATTGCCTTTTCTATTTCTTTTAAAATTGATATATCCCATGGTTGAATTACTATCATTCTAGCTTCTGGAACAGATACTCCTGCTACTTGGTTAATTGGTGTTGGCGCACCATAATAATCTATTCTAACTTTATTTAAAATTGCAGGGTTTGCTCTTCCTGCTCTTACTTTTGAGAATTTCACTTTTAAATTCTCTACTGTTTTATCCATTTTGTCTTTAATTTGACTATAATCCATTATTAAATTCCTTCTTCTACATTTATTTAGGTTTTTTATAAGGGTATTACCTATAAACCTCTTTTATTTAACTATTGTTCCTACTTTTTCACCCAAAACTGCTTTTACTATGTTTTCTGGAGATGCTATTCCAAATACTACAAGTGGAATATTATTATCTTTGCATAATGCAGTAGCTGTTGAATCCATTACTTTTAAATCTCTTTGTAATACTTCAGAATATGTAATTTCTTCAAATCTTTCTGCTGTTTTATCAATTTTAGGATCTGCAGAATATACTGCATCTATAGACTTTCCAAGCAAAATTGCATCTGCTTCAATTTCTGCTGCTCTTAGTGCTGCTCCTGTATCTGTTGAAAAGAATGGGTGTCCTGTACCACATGCAAATATAACAACTCTTCCTTTTTCTAAATGTTTTATTGCTTTTCTTTTTATAAATGGTTCTGCTATCTCTCTCATTTCAATTGCTGTTTGAACTCTAGTAAAAATCCCTCTAGCTTCTAATGCATCTTGAAGAGATAATGCATTCATTGCTGTTGCAAGCATTCCCATATAATCTGCTGTTGTTTTTTCCATTTGTTCTCCATTTCTTCTTCCTCTCCAGAAGTTTCCTCCACCAACAACTATTGCAACTTGAACTCCCATTTCTATTACTTCTTTTATTTTATCACAAATGTTTCCTACTACTTCAATATTTATCCCTGTTTTGTCATTTCCTGCCATTGCTTCTCCGCTAAGTTTTAAAAGTACCCTTTTATACTTTGCATCTCCCACTTCTAATCACATTCCTTCCATACATTATTATATTTGGCAAAATATAATTGAAAACCAATTTTCAATCCCTTACCTTGGTCATTCTACCATAAATAAAGAAAAATCACAATAGCTAATTGTGATTTTTCATGACTTTTTATATCTTAATCTTTTTTAATCTTAATGCATTTAAAATAACAGTAATACTGCTAAACACCATTGCCAAACTTGCAAGCATTGGATTTATAGAAATTCCAATTGGTTTTAATACACCAATTGCCACAGGAATCATAAGCAAATTATAAAAAAATGCCCAAAATAAATTTTGTCTTATATTTTTTACAGTTCTTTTACTAATATTTATTAATTTTAAAATTGAATTTAAGCTATTATTTGTTAAAATTACATCAGAAGAATCCATAGCAATATCTGCTCCACTTTTTACACTTACTCCAATATCACTATTAGCCAGTGCTGGGCTATCATTTATGCCATCTCCACACATCATAACCTTTAAATTCTCTTGTTTTAGCTTTTTAACTATATCTGCCTTTTCTTTTGGCAAAACATTTGAAATAACCTCAGAAATATTAAGTTCTGTTGCAATTTTTTTTGCAGTTTCTTCATTGTCTCCTGTAAGCATAATAGTTTTAATACTTTTTTCTCTTAATTTTAATATTACATTTTTTGCTTCTTTTCTTATTATATCATTTACACCAATTAGAGCTATTATAGAACCTTCCTTAATAACATATATTATGCTATTTCCTTCTTTCATAAGCTGTTTTTCATCTTCAAAATGATTATTTTCTATACCAAACTTTTCGACAACCTTACCATTTCCTAATATAATTTTTTCTCCATTTAACTTACCAGAAATTCCATATCCTGCTATATTTTCAAAATCTTCCACTGTAACTTTATCTTTTAAATCCGCATACTCAACAAATACTTTAGCTATCGGATGAGTTGAATTTTTTTCTAAACTTCCAACAAGTTTTAAAATTTCTTTATCATCTAAATTACTATAATTAAACATTTTAGATATTTTCAACTTACCATATGTTAATGTACCTGTTTTGTCAAAAATAATCGTATCGATTTTAGATGCACTTTCTAAAATTTCACTTTTCTTTATTAATATTCCATTACTTGCACATAAACCCTCACTTACAACAATTGCAAGAGGTGTTGCTAACCCTAAACTGCAAGGGCATGCAACAACTAATATTGTTACAAAAGTATTTATTGCAAGAGTTAAATCATGGCTAAATACAATATAACCAACAAAACTAATTATTGCAATAATAATGACAATAGGCACAAAATATCCAGAAATTTTATCTGCAATTTTTGCTATTGGTGCTTTAGTATTAGTTGCTTCTAAAACTAATCTGACAATTTCAGAGACAGTAGATTCTTTTCCTATTTTCTCTGCTCTATATTTTATAACACCATCATAATTTAAACTTCCTGCAATAACTCTATCTCCAACATTTTTAACACAGGCTTTACTTTCACCTGTTATAAATGCTTCATCAAAATGAGCTTTTCCTTCTATTATATCTCCATCAACAGCTATTTTCTCTCCTGGTTTACAAACTAAAATACTTCCCTTTTTTATTTCATCTAAAGTAACCTTTTTCTCAATTCCGTCTACTTCAATAGTTGCATTTTGAGGAGTTATTTCAACTAGTTTCTGAATTGCCTCTTTAGTCTTATCTTTGCTAACGCCATCTAAATATCTTCCAAGTTTTACAAAATATATTACAATAGCCGAAGATTCAAAATACAAATTCATTATATTACCACTATTTCCTTTTAATACCAATACCATTTCATACACACTATATAAAAAGCTACTTATTACACCAATTGAAACTAATGTATCCATATTAGGAACTTTATGAATTAGATTTTTATACCCATTTTTTAAGATATCATATCCATATATCAAAAATAAAATTGTTAAAAAAAGCAAGGTTCCCAAATATATTTTGGGATTTTTATGCATATCAAATATTTCTAAAATTGGTAAATGTGCCATCTGCCCCATAGATATATACATTAAAATTATTGCTAAAACTGAAAAAATAATAAATTTTATTTTTTCAGTTCTAGTTTTTTTTTCTATTTTTATTTCTTTAAATATCCCATTACTTACAAAACCTGCCTGTTTTACGTATTTTTCAATTTTTTCTTGGTCTAAAATTTTCTCATCATAATCTACTGTTGCATTTGCCATAACAAGATTTACATTTGCATTAATTATTCCATTTTGTTTATTCAAATATTTTTCTAACCCATTTGAACATGCACTGCAAGTCATTCCATCTATTGATAAAATAATCTTTTTCATACTAATCTTCCTTTACTTCAAAACCTATATCCTCTATAGTCTTTTTTATTAAATCTAAAGAAATGTCTTTATTTAAATTAATTAAAACTGTTCCATCATTATGGTTTGCTACAACATTTTCAATTCCTTCTAAAGAATTTAAAACATTTATAACTCTTCTTTCACACCCTTCACATACCATTCCTTGAACATTTAATTTTATTTCTTTCAAACTAATCTCTCCTTCTTGTTTTATTATTTTGTTTTCTTTTTATCATTTTTTATAGTAACTCGTATAGCACTTATTAATTTTTTTGTACTATCAATAATCATCTTTTTGTTTTCATCATCTAAATTTTTATATCCTTTTAGCATTGCACCTATATCAAAAAACCATTTTTCCTTAATTTCTCCAAAATTTTTTGCATCTGTTGCATTTATTATATCAAAAATAATATTAATTACCTCTTCTCTTTTACTTGGTTCTATATTTTTTAACCATTCTTTTATTGTTTTATCTACAATTTCACTTCCATTTGTAACTTCTTTTAAGCAAACAAACTCTTTTCCTTCAACTTGCCAACTATATAAATCGTGTTGCATAATTCCTTTTTGAACACTTTTAACTACAGTATATTTTTCTTCATGATTAAGCAATCTTCCTATAACAGATGATTGAGGTATATAAGTATGCACCTTCTCTATTGTTTCTTTATAATTGCTCATCTTTATTATTTCATCATCAAAACCTGGACCATCATTATTGTATATATTTATGATTCTATTTTTTACATCTGATTTTGCAAATATAGATGCATATACAGCCAAATTACCGCCTTTTGAGTGTCCTCCTACTCTTATTTTATTTTCATATTTGCTAGCAACATTGTTTAAATATTCTACAGCATCTAATTGTGAAGCCACATGACTTTTAAAACTCATATTAAAGTCTTCTTTCCAACCAATTAAAGTATCATCAGTTCCTCTATATGATACAAAAATTGTATTATCTGGAAGTAATAATGTAATTGCTGAAAATTGCTTTTCCTGTTCTCTGTTTATTTTATTTACAAAATTTGTCGCTATAATTTTGCCAAATCTTTCAGAATTGCCTAACAGTGGAATTAACTTATTATCTTCTGGCCAAAGCACCTTTATTTTTGTTTTATCTGCCCTTTTAAACCTTTGGCTCAATTCAGTTATTGAAATTTCTTCTCCTTTATTTATTAGCATTTCAAATGGAAAATATGCTAATCTTGTTAAAATTAAATTATCGATTTCATTAAATTCAAAATCTTTTAATTCTAAATCTCCTCTCCATTTCACATAATCGCAAACATTAGACATATATTATCACATTCCTTTCTTTATTTTTCAATAATTTCTTTTACAACCTCTCCTGCTATAATTAATCCTGCTACAGATGGAACAAAAGAAATACTTCCTGGTACTTGCCTCTTCGTAACATTTTTTTCTTCATAATTTTGTAATTTTAGTTTTATTGGCTCTTCTGTTGAATATACTACCTTTAATTCATTAATATTTCTTTTTCTTAATTCTTTTCTCATAACCTTTGCCAAAGGACATACATTCGTTTTATAAATATCGGTAACTTCAAGCTTCAAAGGATTTAGTTTATTTCCTGTTCCCATTGCAGATATTATAGGAATTTTTAAATTTTTGCATTGCATTACTATTTCTATTTTAGCCGTAACAGTATCTATACAATCTACAACATAGGTTAACTCTTTTGTTATGATATTTGTATTAGAATTTGGCAAAAAAAACTCTTTGAAAACCTCGACTTTTGCTTTTGGATTTATATCTAAAATTCTTTCTTTTGCAACTTCAACTTTATCTTTTCCAATTGTTTTTTGAGTTGCAATTAATTGCCTATTTAAATTAGTTAAACTTATTTTATCATTATCTACTAATACAAAATTTTGAACTCCTGCTCTTACTAGTCCTTCAACAACAAAAGAGCCAACTCCTCCTATTCCAAAAATTGCAATTTTGGCATTATGCAATTTTTCTAATCCTTGTTTTCCAATTAATAATTCCGTTCTTGAAAATTGATTTAAACAATCTTCGTTTTTATATAATTCCATATTTTACCACATTCCCTTCTCAAGGCAGAAATTTAATTTTTTATAATATTTTCATTTTCTTTTTAAAATTTTCAAAATACCATTTATTTAGTTTCTTTCTATTTTTAAAAATAATCACTTTATTTTCTGGATTTTTTTCTAGTACTTTATTTATTAATTGGATTCTATTTTTTTCCCAATTAAAAGTAAATTTTAGAAAAGTAAAAGTCATTCTTTCTTTACATCCTGGAATGTCGGTCTTTTCTTTTCCTCTATTTTTTAAACATCTACTTAAAATTCCTTTTATTCTAGCAAATTTTGAATAATTCAAAAAAATAACTAAATCAGCTTGTTCTACTCTTTCCTTTAATGTACTTCTATATGTTCCATCCATTATCCAACTACTTTGATTAATTTTATTTAATATTATTTCATCTCTTTGTTTTTTATCTCTAGTATTCCAATTTTCTAAATAGTTAATTGCGTCTATATGATAAACAGGTATATTTAACTCATTTTCCAAATTATTTGCTAATGTACTTTTTCCAGTTCCTGGTCCGCCAATAATAGATATTTTTTTTATATTTTCTTTCATTCTAAAATTTGATCCTTTCTTATTATATGGTTAAGCCTTTTCCCTGTAATAATTATTCTATATTATAATACCATAAGAACAAATGAGAATGCAATAATTACTAAAAAAAATCTAAAATGCTTATAAACATTTTAGATTTTTTAATTTTATTGTAATTCTACAGTTGCTCCTACTTCTGTAAATTTAGCTTTTAATTCTTCAGCTTCTTCTTTGCTAACATTCTCTTTAACTGTTTTAGGAGCTCCATCAACTAAATCTTTAGCTTCTTTTAATCCTAAACCTGTAGCATCTCTAACTACTTTTATAACCTTTATTTTTTGATCTCCAGCTGCAGATAAAACAACATTAAATGATGTTTTTTCTTCAGCAGATGCTGCTCCTGCAGCTCCTGCTGCTGGTGCTGCTGCTGCAACAGCAGATACTCCAAATTCTTCTTCTATAGCTTTTACTAAATCAGCTAATTCAACAACTGTCATTTTTTTGATTTCTTCAATCATTTCTTCTTTACTCATTTTTAAATCCTCCATTTTTATATTTTTTTACCTTTTATTAAGGTTTTTAATTTTTTATAAATTATGCTTGTTCTTTTTGAACTCTTACTTGATCAAGAGCAATTGCAAGTTTAGAAATATTAGCAAGCAATCCTCCAGCAAGCATAGATAGTAAATCGTGTCTTGATGGTAATTTTGCTAAAGCAATTATTTCTTCTGCAGTCATTACTTTACCTTCAATAATTCCACCTTTAATTTTGTAATAATCATTATTTTTAGTAAAGTTATAAATTAACTTTGTTGGCTCTAAGTAATCTTCATTTGTCATTATAACTGCTGTTGGTCCTTCAAGTTGAGTTTCCAATCCTTCAAAACCACATTCAGCTAATGCTCTTTTAGTTATATTGTTTTTTATAACTTTATATTCTGAATTGATATTTCTTAATTCTGTTCTTAAAGATGTAACATCTGAAACATTAATTCCTCTGTAATCTGTAAGAAGTATTAATTTTGCTTCTTTCATTTTTTCTGCTAAATCTGTAACTTCTTTTTTCTTTAAGTTTAAAATCTTTTCACTTGCCATTTACTTTTTCACCTCCTGAAATTTATAGTTTTATATAAAAAACAAACTTAAAAATCAAATACCTCTTAATAAATTTGTTCTTATGCCAAATTTAAACAATAAATTGTATCTAGCTTTATTAGAACAAAAGCAGACATTAATAACATTTGCACTTTTAAAGTCCGCGTCTTTGTTCGCGCGCGAAATTTACAAAGCAAATTTCTATGCATTGTTATTTTTATAATAGAAAGTCTAAAAGCTTTCTAATATAACAAAAGCTCATATTGCCACTTCAAGGCATATAATGAGCTTTTTATTTTTCTCTTACATACCTCGGTAGGACTTATTTTTTGCCTACTGTCTTTGGTCAATATTATTCTATTGAAATTCCAGGTCCCATTGTTGTTGTTACTGTAATACTTTTAATATATTGTCCTTTTGCTGCTGCTGGTTTTGCTTTTATAATAGCATCCATAATTGTTTGGTAATTTTCTTGTAATTTTTCTGCACCAAATGAAACTTTTCCAAATCCTAAATGAATAATGTTAGTTTTATCTAATCTATATTCAACTTTACCAGATTTAATATCTGCTATTGCTTTTGTAACATCCATTGTTACCGTTCCTGATTTTGGGTTTGGCATTAATCCTTTTGGTCCTAATACTTTACCTAATCTTCCTACAACAC
>USQS01000035.1 GCA_900556865.1 uncultured Clostridium sp.
GCTAAGATTACGTATAACTGCACTAGGTTTCAAATTACTTGTAATAATAATTATTATAGCTTTAAAATCAATAAAAGTAGTTAACCAATCAGAAGTATATATTATAGAAAGACTTGGTAAATATTATAAAACAGCAGATGCAGGACTTACTTTTATATTACCTTTTATTGATAGAGTGAGTTCAGTTGTTCTTTTAAAAGAACTTACAATGGATATTCCACCACAAGGAGTTATAACTAAAGACAATGTTACAATTAACATTGATACAGTTGTATTTTATCAAATTACAGATCCAGAAAAATCTGTTTATGAAATTGCTAATTTAAAAAAAGGTATTGAATACCTTGCAATTACTACAATTCGTGATATTGTTGGTAAAATGGATCTAGATGAAACTTTTGGTTCACGTGACAACATAAACTTCCAACTTCGTTCTATATTAGATGAAGCTACAGACAAATGGGGTTGTAAAATAAATAGGGTTGAAATAAAGGATATTAATCCACCTGCAGATATTAGGGATGCAATGGAAAAACAAATGAATGCAGAACGTAACAAAAGAGCATTAATTCTAGAAGCAGAAGCTCAAAAACAATCTGATATTACAGTTGCAGAAGGTAAAAAAGCCGCTTCTATTCTAGAAGCAGAAGCAGAAAGCGAATCTAAAATAAGACGTGCTGCCGGTGAAGCTAAAGCTATTACAGAAGTTGCTGAAGCTAGAGCTAGAGAAATACAATTAATTTATGACGCAATGAAAAAAGCAGATCCAGATGAAAGACTTGTTCAAATTAAGTCTTTAGAAGCTCTTAAAGAACTTGCAAAAGGTGATGCAAATAAAATATTCATTCCATTTGAAGCAACATCTGCATTAAGTAGTTTAGGTGCTATAAAAGATGTTATAGAAAATGATAAAAAGAAGAAAAATTCATAGTTAATATGCTTTAAAACCGCTCATATAGAGCGGTTTTATTGTTAGCATAAAACTGTATTTATCTTCTATAGCAACCTCTAATGCTACCTGTTCTTCCACAATTACTTTGGTTTGGTATAATATTTCCACTTATTGTAATTGGGTCAGTATTTGTATTATTGTTACTGTCATTTCCTAAACAATTGCTATTTACAGTTAATAAATCGCTAGAATTTCCATTATTACATCTACAACTTATTTTAAGTAAATTACCATTTAAATTAGAACTGTCAGAATTATTTGAACATGACGAATCATTATCTTGGTATGTTAAAACATCTGTGGAATTTGAATCATCATCACTAAAAAATCTTAAGTTAATTCTTCTTATTAATTTGACAATTAATGCTGTTACAAAAGCAATAATCGTATATATTATTATCGCAATTAAAAACTCTGCTAAATTAGTACTTGTAATAACTCCTGCTGCAAATAAAGCAAAAACAACAATTAAATATACTGCAAAAAAAGTTATTGCTACTAAAATTGGACATCTTAATACCTTTTCTAAAACTATTGCAAGAAGAATGGTTGCAAGTGGTATTGCAAAAAATATAAGTAAATTCATATATATTCTCCTTTTACCTTTTTTTATATATATTATGAATTTACTCATATAAAAGTTACTTTTTGTATTTAATTGTTAATATATAATGATTACTGTCAGCTATCATACTCTACATTTATTAAATATAAACCATTAGGTGGTAGAGTTTTTCCTGCATTTTCCCTTTTTTTGTCTAAAATTATCTGCTTAATCTCTTCTGGTTCTAGCTTTCCTAGCCCTACTTCTACTAATGTTCCAGCAATAATTCTTACCATATTATATAAAAATCCGCTTCCGCGTAAGCTCAATTACAATTCTTTTATCTTGTCTTTCAAAAACTTTTGCTTCATAAATTGTTCTCACACTGCTTTTACTACTTGTACCACTTGCTTTAAAGGCCTTAAAGTCATGTTCTCCTTCAAAAAATTTTGCAGCTTCACTCATTTTTGAAACATCTAATTTTTGAGGAATATGATACTCTAAATTTCTAAATATCGCAGAAGCTGTTTCTTGATTATTTATTACATACCTATATGTTTTCTTTTTACAACTAAGTCTGCTATGAAAACTTTCTTCTACCTCTTCAGCTTTAGTAATTCTTATTGATTTTTTTAACTTTGAATTTATAGCAATTGCAAATTTATTAATTGGAAGTTTAGAATTTGTTTTAAAATTAGCAACCTGTCCAATAGCATGTACTCCTGCATCTGTTCTTCCAGACGCATTAAGTTCTATTTTTTCTCCTGTTATTTGTTCTATTGCATTTTCTATTGTTCCTTGTATATTTAATTTATCTGGCTGTTTTTGCCAGCCATTAAAGTCTTTTCCATCATATTCTATTGTTAATTTTATGTTTCTCATTGTCACTCTCCATTCATTTTTGCGTTTTTAACTTACAAAATTTTTTATCTAATTTTAATAATTGTTCTTTTACCATTTCTCTTTTGGCTAAAACAAGTTCGCTTATATTACTTCCTAATTCTATTCGTTCAGTTATTCCTTTTAAAATTGCAACATTTTCTCTATTATGTAATTTTATAATTTTCTTTACTTGAAATAGTCTTTTATCTTCATGATATACATTATAAACTATATCTCCTTTTTTTATCTTACTCACCAATATTTCACCTCTCCTTATTACATTATATGAGTTACTAAAAATATTGGTGAGACAATTTAAACTCAAGCTTTTGATACACTTAAATTAATTATTAAATCCATATTATCATCTTCAGCTGCTTTGTTTTTTCTTATAGCTCCACATTTTTTACATTTAAAAATAATAACATATCCTTTTTTATTATTAATTTCTAACCCTATTGGTTCAAGGTCTCCTTTACACTCTTCTTGCCTATCTCCCGGATTAATATCAACATGTTTTGAATGCAAACAATATGGACAATGATTTCTACATGAATATCCAAGTTTTTTAACCCTTTTACCACAATTTTCGCAAACAAATTCTTCATCAATTACCGTAAAATTTTTTGACATATACTAAATCTCCTAATAATCAAAATACCCTCCACCTAAAAACTCTTTTAATAAAGAATTAGCTGGTATATATTCAGATGGAATTGGTTCAAAATATTTTAACATATCTATTAAACGAACAACTTCAGCATGCTCTTTTTTATCTTTTGATATTTTCTCCAAAAGAGGCATAGCAATATCTTTAAGAGCTGCTAGCTCATAAATTAATGATGTATTAAAAATACTATCTGCTTCTTCTTGATATGGAAATATATTTTTCTCTTCTCCTCTATTTACTTTTGCCCATGTTTGTAATGTATGTTCAGCACTATAATTTCTAAATTTATAATCTCTAACTATTCTTCTAACAAGCCTAGTATCTGTTGTTGAAATTCTGTTTAATCTATCCATACTAAGTACCGTTAAAGCACTTATATATATTTTGTATTTTTGGTTTCTTGAAATTTGTGATGTTAATTTATCATTTAAACAATGAATCCCTTCTATAACAAGTATTTCATCTTCTGCTAAATGCATCGTTTTTCCTTTATACTTTTTAGTTCCAACTTTGAAATCAAACTCTGGACAATTTATTGTTTTTCCATTTAATAAATCTGTTAAATCTCTATTAAATAGTTCTATATCTATTGCTTCAATGTTTTCGAAATCATATTCTCCATTTTCATCTTTAGGTGTATTCGGTCTTTCCACAAAATAGTTATCTACTGAAATTGTAACAGGTTTTAGTCCATTTATTCTAAGCTGTAAACCTAATCTTTGAGCAAATGTAGTTTTACCAGAAGAAGAAGGTCCTGCAATCAAAACCATTTTTATAGATTTATTTGCTGCAATTTTATCTGCAATTTGAGCTATTTTTTTCTCATGCAAAGCTTCTTCTAGCATAATTAATTTTTTTATTTGCCCATTTTCTATTATTCTATTTAATTTATAAACTGTACTTACATCTAAAATTTTATGAATATCACTATATTCATTAAAAGCCCATAAAAGCTTTTTAGTTTCTTTGTATTCGGGTAAAACAAATGGATTTTTAGCACTTGGGTATCTTAATAAAAATCCATGCTCATATTTTATAAGTCCAAAAACTTTTATAATTCCTGTATTTATTGCAATATCTCCATACATGTAGTTATAATAATCTTCACAATAATACATATCTATTGTTTTATTTGTTTCTAAATCTAATTGCAATCTTCCTTTAGATGAATCTTCTTTTTTGTACAATTCTTCTGCTTCTTGTCTTGAAAAAACTTTTTTTTGTATTGGCAAATTCTTACTTACTATTTCTTTCATCTTATTTTCGACATTTTTAAGCATTTCTTCTGTTATTTCCATATTTTCAACAGTACAAAACATTGCATTTGATAATTGATAATTTACTCTAATTTTTACATCTTTATATAATTCTTCAAAAGCTTTTGCCATAATATAAATTAATGTTCTTCTATAGATTCTCATTCCTCCTTTTGATGAAATATCAACTAAAGAAACAATTCCATTTTCTGTTATTACATAATCTAATCTTTTATATTCATTATTAAATTTTGCCCCTATTACTTTAAATTCATTTTTTTCAATTTCTTCTTTTAGCACTTCTTGTATAGTTGTATTTGGTGCCACTTCATACTCTTTAGAGTTATAAGTAATTTTCATAATTAATCACTTTCCTTTCATTTTACTATTATAACACAGATTTTTTTCTAGAGCTAGTCATAAATTAAAATTTATCTCATATAAATTACTAAAAAGGTTACAGTCCGCTATTATTTAGCTGTGATTTGTACATATGAGGTAAACAAGGTTGAAAAATACTTAATCTTTTTTCGACCAAGATTTGTACCTAGGAAAGGAAGGATAATTAGAATGGAAAATTTGGGATTATACCAAGACATTGCCAAAAGAACAGATGGCGACATATATGTTGGAGTTGTAGGACCTGTTAGAACTGGAAAGTCTACATTTATAAAAAAATTTATGGATTTGCTTGTAATTCCAAACATTGACAATGATTACAAAAAAGAACGTGCCAAAGATGAGCTTCCTCAAAGTGCTGGTCGGAAAAACTATAATGACAACAGAACCAAAATTTGTTCCAAATGAGGCAATTGAAATTACAATAGATAATAATTTAAAATTAAAAACACGTTTAGTAGATTGTGTTGGTTATTTAGTTCCAAATAGTATTGGTTATTTAGAAGATGATAAACCAAGGATGGTTAAAACTCCATGGTCAGATACTGAAATTCCTTTTGAAAAAGCTGCAGAAATTGGAACTAAAAAAGTTATTGAAGAACATTCTACTATAGGTATTCTAATTACAACAGACGGAAGCTTTACAGAAATTCCAAGAGAGGACTACATCAAAGCAGAAGAGCGTGTAGTTTCTGAATTAAAAGCTATAAATAAACCATTTATAATGCTTTTAAATTCTGAACATCCTGAAAATACTGAAACAATAAATTTGGCTTCAAACCTTGCAGAAAAATACCAATCAACCGTTTTACCTATAAATTGCTCTAAATTAAATATTTCTGACATAAATAATATTTTTTCTAAAATATTATATGAATTTCCTGTAAGTCAAGTAAATTTTTCTTTTCCAAGATGGATAAATGGTTTAGACTATTCACATCCATTAAGACAAGAATTATTTACAGAAATTTCAAATGCATTTGATGATATCTCTATTTTAAAAGAGGCAAGCAGATGTTGCAACAATATAAATTCTACTGAAATTATTACTAAAACAAATATTGATAATATTGAATTAGGTTCCGGAAAAGTAAATGTTTCTATTACTTTAAAAGATGATTTATTTTACAAAGTTTTAACTCAAATGACAGGAACCCAAATTTCTAATGAAGGTGATTTATTTGCAATAATAAATGATTTGTCTACAACTAAAAAGAAATATTCAAAAATTGCAGATGCTTTAGACGAAGTTAACCAAAAAGGCTATGGCATAGTCACACCTTCAATTGATGAACTTGTTCTAGATGAACCTGAAATGGTAAAACAAGGGTCTCGTTTTGGTGTAAAATTAAAAGCAACAGCTCCTTCTCTTCACATTATAAAAGCAAACATTGAAACCGAAGTTTCTCCAATTGTAGGCTCTGAAAAGCAATCTGAAGAGCTAGTAAATTACTTACTTTCTGGTTTTGAAAATGACCCACAAAAAATTTGGAATTCAAATATATTTGGAAAAAGTCTTAATGAACTTGTAAATGAAGGTCTTCAAGCAAAACTTGCTAAAATGCCAGAAGAAGCACAATTAAAACTACAAGAAACTTTAGAGCGTATTGTAAATGAAGGCTCTGGCGGATTAATTTGCATTATATTGTAAAAATTAACCTTTTAACCACCCAAAAGAACTGAATAAAACTATTCAGTTCTTTTAGGGGTATTTTCATATTCACTCTTTGTTAGGTTCTTTAAATACTTCTTTTCCGTTTTTTAAATATGCTATTCCAGAAAATACAGTTGCAATAACACATACAAGTAGCATTATTGTAGCTATAATATTAATTATATATTGTCCTGTTGTCATATAAATACTAATCGAATCATAAATTTCTTTATTTGAAGTTCTAAAAATAAATTGTCCAAAAGAAAATTTATCTATGTAGCATAATATTATTGCCATCATTTGAGTTACAGTTTTAATTTTTCCCCAGTTTGAAGCTGCAACAACTTGTCCATTTGCAGTAGATGCAATTAGCCTATAACCAGAAACTACAAATTCTCTAAATATAATAATTATTGGAATCCATGCTGGAATTTTATTTGCTTCTACAAGTAAAATTAATGCTGCTAATACTAAAATTTTATCTGCAATTGGGTCAAGAAATTTACCAAAATTTGTTACTTGATTTCTTGACCTTGCAAGATATCCATCTAGTTTATCTGTAATTGAGGCTATTATAAATAGTAAGTCAATTATTAAAAATGTTATAGGAATTTCCAAAAAATCTGTATTTATATTTAAGTAAAAAACAATAACCATTATTGGTACTAATATTATTCTAAATATTGTTAATTTATTTGGCAAATTCATCATAATTCCCCTTTATTTTAAAATTTCAATTGCTTTTTTTAATTGAGTGTCTTCTTCTTCTTGCACTAAATAAATACTTTTTACTGTATCTGGAAGTTTGACTTCTTCATCTGGATTTATACCAACTTTATGTATAGTTGTTCCTTTAGGTGTATAATATTCTTCTGTTGTAATTTTCAAACCACTACCATCTGAAAGTGAAAGCAAAGTTTGAATTATACCTTTTCCAAATGTTTTTGTTCCAACAATTTTTGCTCTTTCATTATCTTGCAAACTACATACTAAAATTTCAGACGCACTAGCTGAATTTTCATTTACAAGAACCACAACTGGCATATTAAAAATAGGATCTTTTTTAGCGTATGTTACATCTTTATCCCCTTTATTATTTACAGTTGATATAATAGTTTTTCCTTTTTCTAAAAAGTCATCTGCAATTGTTGTTGCCTCATCAACAATTCCACCACCATTATTTCTTAAATCAATTATTAAAGATTTAGCTCCTTGTTTTTGTAAATCTTCAACTTTTGTTTTAAAATCATCTGCTGTGCCTTGGTCAAAACTTGGTAGTTTTAAATAGCCTATATTATCATTTAAAATTTTCGTAGTAATTGGGTTTGTGTTTATTTTTTCTCTTTTAATATCAAATTTAAGTCTTTCCCCATTTCTTTCAATCTCTATATTAACATTTGTTCCTTCTTCACCTTTTATGTAATCTGCAATATTATCAAAATCCTTTGCGGTATATTCTTTTCCATCAACATTTACTATCATATCTCCAGCTTTTATTCCTGCTTTTTCTGCTGGACTTCCTGGTATTGGGTAATGTACAACTACACGATTGCTCTCTTGATCTGCTATCATATATATACCAATTCCAACAAAATTTCCTGTAATTTCTTCTTTATATTCTTTCATTTCATCTGCAGGAATATATTCAGTATACTCGTCTCCTAGTCCTGCAACATAGCCTTTTACGGCAGAATCTTGTAATTTATCGTCCTCAATTTTATCTTTCCATAAATAATATTTGTTTATTGTTTTTTTTATTTTATTTAAATATTTATCTATATTAGAATCTGAATTTATAGTTGTTATACT
>USQS01000036.1 GCA_900556865.1 uncultured Clostridium sp.
TCCCTCCAGTGACAATTTTTTGGAATACTTATAATGTAAGTATTTACAAAAAAAAGAAAAATATACATATAAAGTAAAAACTAATGTATTTGTAGCAATGTCGAAAAAAGTCAATGAAATTTATTTGAAATATTATTGACATATTTCTGAAAAAATGGTAAAATTTTCCAGAACGAAAGGATGATGTGATGTGGTTACGGAAGAACAAAAAGGCAAGAAACTATGCTGTTTTTACGCTAGTGAATATCACTTGGAAATGATACTATTACCATATATAAAAAACAATTTGAAAAATTCTAATTTTACAATATTTACTCAAAAAGATTTGTCTAAAAGCATAAATTTATTATTAGAAAGAATAAATTTAAAGAAAGAAGAAAAAGAACAAATTAAAAATTTAAATTGGAAAAAGAAAAATAATATTGAAAAAGATATAAAAAAAAATATTATTATAAATGGAGATTTAAAATATATTGAAAATATTAAAAAAGAATTGAGTAAAATAAAAGAAAATAATTTTGATATTGTATATTGTTATAATATTGAATATTTAAATGAAAATAGGGAATATTTTGAAAAAAATTATGATGGAATTTTAAACACAAAAATAATCTAAATAAAAAATTTTAAAAAAAGTATTGCTAAAAAGTACAAAAAGGTATATAAAGATATATAATAGCTATATAATAAATTTATGGAAGGAGAATTTATATGAAATGTGATATTGAAGCTGTAAAACCAAAATTAAAAAAATATGGACAAGAGCATTTACTAAAATTTTATGATAATTTAGATGAAAATAAAAAGGAAAAGCTATTAAAACAAATTGAAAATATTGACTTTGAATTAATAAATAGTTTATATGACTCTACAAAAGGTAATGCAAAAAAGGATAATGCTAAAATTGAGCCAATAGATTTTATTGACAAATATAAATTAAATGACAAATATAAATATTATGAAGAAATTGGTAAAAAAGCAATAAAAGCTGGAGAATTAGCAGTAGTTACTATGGCTGGAGGACAAGGAACTAGACTAGGACATAGTGGTCCTAAAGGAACTTTTGATATTGGATTAGATTCTCATAAAAGTTTATTTGAATTATTATGTGATTCTATAAAAGAAGAAGCGAAAAAATATGATGTTCAAATACCATGGTTTATAATGACAAGTAAAGAGAATAATAAAGATACAATTGAGTTCTTTAAAAAGAATAAATATTTTGGCTATGAAAAAAATATTTACTTCTTTATACAAGGAGAACTTCCAATGATTGATACTGAAGGAAAAATATTAATTGGTGAAGATGGTTTAATTAAACTTGCTGCAGATGGTCATGGAGGAGTTTATGAATCACTTGTAAAAAGTAATATGGTAAATAAAATGAAGGAATTAGGTTGCAAGTGGGTTTTCATTGGTGGAGTTGACAATTGTTTAGCTAAAATGGTAGATCCTGTGCTTATGGGAATTGCTATAGATAAAAATGTTACTGCAGCAGGAAAGTCTGTTGTAAAAGCTAATCCACATGAAAAAGTTGGGGCTTTTTGCAAAAAGAATGGAAAACCAAGTGTTGTTGAGTATTCTGAAATAACAGATGAAATGGCAGAAGCCGTAGATGAAAATGGAGAATTGCTTTATGGAGAATCACATATTTTATGTAATTTATTCAGTGTTGATGCAATTGAAAGAATGGGAAGTAATCCTTTACCATACCATATTGCATTTAAAAAGGCAACATATATAGATAAAGATGGAAATAAAGTAGTACCAACAAGTCCAAATGCATTTAAGTTTGAAGCATTTTTGTTTGATGCATTTGGAGAAGTTGATGATATGGCAATTCTTAGGGTTAAAAGAGAAGAGGAATTTGCTCCTGTAAAAAATGCAAGTGGAGTAGATAGCCCTGAAACTGCAAGAAAACTATATAATGATTTTCATAAAAAATAATTAAATTTTGGCGGTGTTAATTTGCGTCCGTAGCATGGTTACATATAATAAATATGCACCATTGCCATTGAATGCAAGTCATCTGCCATTTTTTTATCTTATAGGGAAATTCCCTGAACTTTTTATAAGATAAAAATAACAATAAAAGGTTATAGGACCCTTTATAAAAACCTAAATTTATTAACAAGGAATGTGAAAAAAATGGATTATTTAAAAGAGTATAAAAAATGGTGTGAAGGAGATGCCTTTGATAAAGAAACAAAAACAGAATTATTGAAAATAAAAGATGATGAAAAAGAAATTGAAGACAGATTTTATAAAGAGCTTGAATTTGGAACAGCGGGTCTTAGAGGAATAATTGGTGCTGGAACAAATAGAATGAATAAATATATAGTTGGAAAAGCAACACAAGGTTTAGCAAATTATATTTTGAAACAGGGAGCTGAAAATAAAGGTGTTGCAATAAGTTATGATTCAAGGCATATGTCTCCAGAATTTAGTGAACAAACAGCGCTTGTTTTAAATGCAAATGGAATTAAAACTTTTATTTTTGATCATTTAAGACCAGTTCCAGAACTTTCTTTTGCTGTAAGAGAATTAGGCTGTACAGCGGGAGTTATGATAACTGCTAGTCATAATAAACCAGCATATAATGGGTATAAAGTTTTTTGGGAAGATGGTTCACAAATAATTTCACCTGTTGATAAAGGAATTATGGATGAGGTAAAGGCTATAACAAATTATAGCACAATAAAGAAAATTTCAAAAAAAGAGGCAGAAGAAAAAGGTTTATTTAATGTTATAGGAAAAGAAATTGATGATAAATATATAGCAGAATTAAAGAAAAGAGTTTTAAATCCTGAAATAGTAAAGCAAGAAGGCGAAAAATTAAGAGTGGTTTATACTCCACTTCATGGTGCAGGAAATGAAATGGTTCAAAGAATTTTAAAAGAAATTGGACTTAAAAATGTGTATGTAGTTCCTGAACAAGAAAAACCAGATGGCAATTTCCCAACAGTAGATTATCCAAACCCTGAAGCTAAAGAAGCTTTTAAATTAGCATTGGATTTAGCAAAAAAAGTAGATGGAGATATTGTGCTTGCAAATGACCCAGATGCAGATAGATTAGGAATTTATGCAAAAGATACAAAAACAGGAGAATATAAAGATTTTACAGGTAATATGTCTGCCCTTCTTATTGCAGAATATAGGCTTTCTCAAATGAAAGAACATGGAATTTTACCAAAAAATGGAATGTTTGTTTCAACAATAGTTTCTTCTAATTTGGCAAAAGCAATTGCAAAAGAATATGATATGGATTTTAGAGAAGTTTTAACAGGATTTAAAAATATAGGGGAACAAATAAGAATTGAAGAACAAAAAGAAAATGGAAAAAAATATGTTTTTGGTTTTGAAGAAAGTTATGGATGTTTAATTGGAGATTATGCAAGAGATAAAGATGGAATATCTGCTGTAATGAGCTTATGTGAGGCAGCATGCTATTATATGTCTAAAGGAATAACTTTATGGGATCAAATGATTAATATTTATGAAAAATATGGATATTACAAAGAAGGTCAAGTTGCAATTGTTTTGGAAGGGGCAAGTGGTGCAACTAAAATTCAAGAAATGATGGAGAAGATGAGAAATAATCTTCCTTCAGAAATTGGTGGATATGAAGTTATTGAATTTAAAGATGTAAAATTAGATATTGTAAAAAATATGAAAACAGGAGAAGTTTCTAAAACTGGACTTCCAACATCTAATGTGCTTTATTATGAATTAGAAAATGATGCATGGTGTTGTGTAAGACCATCTGGAACAGAGCCTAAAATAAAATTATACATGGGTGTAAAGGCTTTTACAGACGAAGAAGCAAGCAAAGAATTAGAAAACTTAAAAGAGACCATGCAAAAATTAGTGACAGCCTAGATTTTTTGCTTGATTGAAAAAGTAAATTCTAGTAGCTGTGCAATAGTAATTTCAAGCATTTTGGAAAAAATATAAAAAATAAATAATAATAAATTTATATGAAAAAATATGTTAAAATTAAAAAATGAGGTTAAAAATTAGCTTGTGCAAGACTAATTTCTACCTCGTTTTTTTCGTTGCTTTATGTATTAAAAAATATGATAATTATTTAAATTTTTATTCTTTTTAGCTGTGAAAAATATTGCAAAATCTGTTAAAAAAGGGTAATATGGATTATGTGATAGATTATAAATAAGAATCTTTAATCAAATATAAAATACCTTTAATAAAAGAGGTAATATATGGGGGAAAAATGATACAATTTAATGCTAATATTGATCTTAATTTATATAAAACATTCTATGCAGTTGTAGAATATAGAAGTTTCTCAAAAACAGCATAAGAAATTTACATCTCTCAACCAGCAATAAGTCGTAATATAAAAGTATTAGAAAAAAATGTTAAAAATCCAATAATGATAATTACTAAAGGATACATAGATGAAGAAAAAGCTGAAAGACTATCAGAAATCAATCTGAATATTATTGTTTTATATACTTTCTCCGGATTATCAGAAAGATTAGAAAATAGGGATGAAAAAAGACAAATCGAAACAATGGAAATACTTTCTAAACTAAAGAACATAAAATTAGTTAATTATTATAGACCTGTTATAGAGGGATTAAATAGTAATGAAGAAACAATAAAACATGTGTTGTCAATTGTTTCGAAATATTGTAAATGTAGTATAGTATCTGGAATACGATTAAATACTTATTTAAAAAATATAATGGAGGAGTCAAATATTTGTATTCCTGAAAAATATGATCCAGATCACAAAGTTTTACTCCCAGAAACATATAACAGAATAAAGAAAGTTTTTAAGGTAGATAACAAAGATTATCCGATATTTAAAAAACTTCCTGTGGTATAAGCTATTTATTAAAAAAAGCAGATTATAATGGACATAGTGCAAGAATTTATTATTGCAATCCTCAATGTGTTAGTTATCCAATATGTATTGGTAGTAACAAAATAGGATTTTGCGATAAGGAATGTCCCAATTTTGATATATGTAAACAAGAAAGCAATAAACATATTACGGAGGAACAAATAAAAAAAATACTTAATAAAATAAATTTAGATGCTACATTCAAAATAAAAGAACATTATATCAAATTAGATGGAACTTTTTGGCAGGAAGAGGTATCTTACTTAAGGCATGTATCTAAAAAGAATGTTAAAGCAGATAGGCTGTTAAAAAGAGAAGATGAATTCTTAATATCACAATAGTAAGATAATTGAAAACGAGGATGTTAGAATGAGTAATTTATTAATAGTAATATCAGGACCAAGTGGCTCGGGAAAAAGCACTGTAATAAAGAATTTGTTGGCTAGAAGAAATAATGCTAAACAGATTTCTACATACACAACTAGACCTCCAAGAGAAGGAGAAAAAAATGGAGAACAGTATAATTTTATTTCCAAAAGAGAATATCTAACACTTTTAAATGATGATAAATTGATGGCATGTTCTAAAATTGAAAAAGACTTCTATGGAATGCCTTTATTAGAAGATATACTTCAAGAAGGTGACAATATAGATTATCTTATCGATATGGGGGTAAGTGGTGGATTAGAAATAAAAGAAAGATTTCCGCAAGCAATTATGATTTATTTGATTCCAGAAACGCAAGAGCAATTATTAATGCAAAGAAGCAATAGAGGAAAAACAAGGCAAGCTAGAGGATTGAAACAAATAGAAAAAGTAACTAACAGTAAGAAGTATAAATGGCTAGTAAGAAATGGAGATTTAGATAGGTCATTAGAACATGTAGAGGCTATAATTGATTATACAAGAAAAAGAAAATCAGGTAAATTAATTCAAGAAGATCTAGTGAAAAGTAAGGATATTCTAACGGGATTAATATTGTCTTCTGATGAAAATACTGAATTTTTAAGAAATTTTTATAATAATGAAAGAGAAAGGGAATGAGATAAATGAAAAGAAAAGTAGATGTTAGGAAGAAATATACGAGAGAAGCAAAAGAACTTGAAATTACAATAGTTGAAATGAAAGATCTTGATGCATATATGACTTTAAAAGAATTTAAAGAAGTAACTGAACCATATTTTATGTATATAAATGGAGAATTAGTAAAAAAAATAGATAAAAATTTTACATTACTTGAATATACTCCATTATACGAAAATTATAATGTTAGAGCATATATAGATAATAAAGGGAATATTTTGGAATACTATTTTGATATTACAGATGGAAATATTATAGAAGAAGGTATACCATATTATGATGATTTGAATTTAGACGTTGTTTTTTATCAAGAATGTGCAACAAAATCTAGTACATATATAAATTTAGAAGATAGAAATGATTTATTGGACGCATTAAAAAGTGGTGAAATAGATAAAGAAAAATATGATTTTGCTTTTGAAATTGCGGATAAACTAATGAAAGAATTGAAAAAAAATGAAAATAAATTCGTGAATAGGGGAATAGAAGATTATTTAAAATATAAAAAAAATAAGTTTTAAATATAAAAATACCGTCCATTAGGGACGGTATTTTTGTGTAGGGATTAAAATGAAGAATACCAAATATATTTCTGCAAGTCTTCATAGTGTGTGTGGCAGAACTGTGCCTTTGAGAATAGTTCTGTTTTTTTATTAAAAGTAAAGAAAAATATGGCAATAGTCAGCTAAAAAGAATAAATTTTTTTCGCAATAAAATTAATTGATATATAAGTAAAAAAGGCTCGTTTGTGATAAAATAGAGAAAAATTTTGTCGCAAAGGAGCCAAATTTTATGAATAGAGTGGAGAAAAGAAAAGATAAATATGTTAAATGAGCTAGTAGCAATAATAAGAATATATTCTGCTTTTAAGGTAAAAGTAGAAATTACTTTTGCATTTAAAGCCCTAGATTTTTTCTTGGCTTTTACTATTGCAAAATGAGGATATTTATGCTATACTGGGGGTGTCTTAAATGAATATTTTATGTTTCTATAGCTCAGCAGGATAGAGCAGTCGCCTCCTAAGCGACCGATGGGGGTTCGAGTCCCTCTAGGAACACCAAATTTGAGATGTTAAATAGAAGAATAAGCGTAATTTATGTGCAAAAAATAATTGTAAGGAGAAAGAAATGTTTTATAATGCAAAAGAATTTCTTGAACAAGACTTAAGATACAAAGGTCCTATGAGAAGAAGATATGATGAATTGTTAGAAATATATAAAGGTTATAATATACATAGGTATAACAGAGGAGAATGGGAGAGAATAGGAGCAGAAAAAGAAGATGATGATTTGGTTGTTGAGGCAGATACAATTGAAGAGGTAAGACACTGGCTAGATGAAAATATTGAAGAATAAATAAAAGGGGGCAAAAAGATGAAGGAAAGCGACTTAATAAATTTTAATAATGCAAAAGAAATTCCTCCTGAATATAATGGTAGTGAAAAGAAAAAAACGATGATTTTTGATGGAAAAAAATATTTAGTAAAATTTCCTGATTCAAATAGGTCGCCTAAATTAAATATTTCATATATAAATAATATTTATTCTGAATATATTGGGTCTAAAATTTTTGAATTATTGGGAATTAATACACAAAAGGTTAGTTTAGGATACTACGTTCAAAATGAAAGAAAGTTCTATGTTTGTGCATGTGAAGATTTTACAACAGAAAATACTAAATTAATAGAATTTGAAAAATTAGAAAATGCAAGTTTAGATTCTGAAGGAGAAAGAAAAGACTTATCAGATATAAAATATATAATAGATTTAAATACTTATAATATTGACAAAGAATCATTTAAAAAATTTTTTTGGAATATGTTTATTGTTGATTGTTTAATAGGAAATACAGATAGACATAATGGAAACTTTGGCTTTATAAAAAATGTTGAGACTGAAGAATTAACATTAGCTCCAGTGTATGATTGTGGTTCTTGTTTGTTTTCAACATTTACGGATGAAAAAATAGAAGAAATATTAAACAATGAGGGACTATTAAGAGATTGCATAAAAAACACATCTTCTGCTATAAAGTATAAAGGTTCAAAAATAAAATATTATGATTTTATTACAAAATTAGAAGATAAAGATTGTGCTGAAGCCTTGATTAGAATATATCCTAAAATAAATATAAAAAAAATAAATGATATTATTGATGATATT
>USQS01000037.1 GCA_900556865.1 uncultured Clostridium sp.
TTACCCAAACGGTTGCAAATAGAATTATTGATTTAAAGCAAGATGGAAAAGTTATTGATAGAGAAATTACTTATAATGAGTATTTAGGAATAGAATAAAAACTTATTTACAAAAATTACAAGAAAAAGTAAAGGAGATTACATTTAAAATGGAAAAAATAATTAAAACAATAGCAGATGAATTAGGTGTAAGAGAGAAACAAGTTGAATCTGCAGTTAATTTAATAGATGAAGGAAACACAATACCTTTTATTGCACGTTATAGAAAAGAAGTTACAGGAGGGTTGAGTGATGAAGTACTTAGAGATTTAGGAGAAAGACTAACATATTTAAGAAATTTAGAAAATAGAAAACAAGAAATTATAAAATCAATAGAGGAGCAAGGAAAACTTACTGATGAAATTAAGTTAGCTGTTGAAAATAGTAAAACATTGGCAGAAGCAGAAGATATATATAGACCATTTAAGCAAAAAAAGAAAACAAGAGCAACTGTTGCAAAAGCTAAAGGTTTAGAACCTCTTGCTGAAATAATAATTTTACAAGAAGAAAAAACTCCAATACAGGAAATAGCAAGAGAATATGTTAATATTGATAGTTTATCTGAAGAAGATAAAAAGAATAAAGATAAAGTCGTAGCTTCAGCAGAAGAAGCAATTCAGGGAGCTTTAGATATTATTGCCGAAAATATTTCTGATAATGCTAAATATAGGAAAGATATAAAAAGATTGTATTATAGAGAAGGATTAATTAAGACCTCTGCTAAAGATATGGAAGAAAAATCTAATTATGAAATGTATTATGATTATAGTGAAAGTTTAAGATTTATCCCAAGTCATAGAATACTTGCTATAAATAGGGGAGAAAAAGAAGACTTTTTGAAAGTAAAGATTGAAAAAAATGAAGAAAAAATATTAAACTTAATGGAAAGAGATATTTTAAAAGGACAAAATCAATTTACTGAAATGTTGAAAAATACTATTTTAGATAGTTTTACAAGATTAATAGAACCATCAATAGATAGAGAAATTCGTTCTGATTTAACAGAAAAAGCAGAAGAAAGTGCAATAAAAGTTTTTGGAAAAAATTCTAAACAATTGCTACTTGGAGCTCCAATTAAAGGAAAAACAATTATGGGGTTTGACCCAGCTTATAGAACGGGGTGTAAAATTGCTGTAATTGATGAAACAGGAAAACTTTTAGATTATACTACAGTATATCCAACAGAGCCTCAAAATGATGTAGAAGGTGCAAAAAAAGAATTATTAAAATTGATTCAGAAAGATAAGATAGATATGATAGCAATTGGAAATGGAACGGCGTCTCGTGAATCAGAAATGTTTGTTTCAGATATGATTAAAGATGTAAAACATGATATTTGCTATGCAATTGTAAGTGAAGCAGGAGCGTCTGTATATTCTGCATCTAAACTTGCAACAGAAGAATATCCAGATATAAATGTTTCAATAAGAGGAGCAATTTCTATAGCACGTAGACTTCAAGACCCTCTTGCAGAACTTGTAAAAATAGATCCTAAGGCAATAGGTGTGGGGCAGTACCAACATGATGTTAATCAGAAAAAATTAGCAGAAAGTTTAACAGGAGTTGTTGAAGACAGTGTTAATAAGGTTGGAGTAGATGTAAATACAGCAACACCATCTTTATTAAGCTATGTTTCAGGTATAAATAATACTATTGCAAAAAATATAGTTAAATATAGAGATGAAAATGGAAAATTAAAGGAAAGAAAAGAACTACTAAAAGTTCCTAAATTGGGAAAAGTGGCTTATGAACAATGTGCGGGATTTATAAGAATAACAGATGGCATAAATCCATTGGAAAATACTGCTGTACATCCAGAAAGTTATGAAGCTACAGAGAAATTGCTTGTTAACCTTGGATTTAGTAAAGAGGATTTGAGAAATAAAGAAAGATTAAATGAGCTTAAGGAAAAATTAAAAAATGTTAATATTTCAAAAATGGCAAAAGAATTGGAAATAGGGGAGATGACCTTAAGTGATATAATTTCTGAACTTTCAAAACCTGGAAGAGACCCAAGAGAGGACATGCCAAAACCTATACTTCGTAGTGATGTATTAAAATTTGAAGATTTAACAGAAGGTATGGTTTTAACAGGAACGGTGCGTAATGTTATAGATTTTGGAGCATTTGTGGATATTGGTGTTAAATATGATGGATTAGTACATATATCAGAAATGAGTAATAAATATATTAAAAATCCATCAGAAGTTGTTTCAGTAGGAGATATTGTTAAAGTAAAGGTTATAAAAATTGATAAAGAACGTAAAAAGGTAGGGTTATCTATGAAAATAGAAGAGAACTGAAAATTTAATTTTCAGTTCTTTTCTGAATATTTTTCTTGAATTTTTTGTATTTCTTCAAAGTTATTTTCTAGAATATCTAAAAATGCTTCTGCAATTTGTGGATCAAATTGTGTTCCTTTACATCTTTTTATTTCTTCTTTAACATGTTCTAAATCTATAGGACCTCTATAACTTCTTCTACTTGTCATTGCATCAAAAGTATCAGCAACGGCGGCAATTCTTGCCAAGTAAGGTATTTCTTCTCCCTTTAGTCTTGATGGGTATCCATTACCATCATATTTTTCATGATGATATTTTACAATAGGTATTATATCTTTGAATACTTCGGCAGAACCTAAAATATGTGCACCAATAGAAGGATGGTTTTTTATCTGTGAATATTCATCATCTGAAAGTTTATCTGGTTTTAGTAATATGCTATCTGGTATTCCAATTTTGCCAATATCATGAAACAACCCACCTATTTTTAATGTTTTTAGTTGTTCTTCTGGTAACCCAAGTTTTTTTCCAAGTAGTACAGAATATTCAGAAACACGGTCAGAATGACCGATTGTATATGTATCTTTAGCTTCTACTGTGTATCTTAAAGTTTCTATCATATCTAAATAAGCTTTTTCTAGAGCATCTTTAGATTCAATAAGTTCTTCATTTATTCTTTTTATTTCGTCCATCTGCTTAACAGATTTTATGGCAGATTCAACTAATAAAAGTAACTGATCAAATTTATCGCTTTTTTCGCAATAACCTTGAATATCTAATCTTTTTATAGTTTCTAAAGGTGGGGCTAAATCCTTATGCCCTGTAAGAAGCAAGATATAAAGTTCTTTATTAAATTTTCTTATTTCTTCAACTACTTCATCTCCATGTAATGGGGTCATCATAAAGTCTAATAGCATTAAATCAAAATGTTCTTTTTTTACTAACTCAATTGCTTCAACAGGGTTTGATATTCCAACAAATTCATAAATTGAATTATCAAAAAGTACAGCAAGAGAATCTAATATTCCTAATTCATCATCTACTCCAATTATTTTATATTTTCTTTCTCCATTTAATTGGTTTTGTAATGCTTTTCTCATTTTATCTCATCCCTTTCTAAAGCTATAGATTATTAATAACTTTTTTCTTTCTTTTTATATGGTTAAATTATAATTGTTTATGAAAAAAAAATCAAGGTTTTTATTTGATTTAATAAAAACCTTGTGGGTGTTATTTTTATAAAGGTATTATAATGTTAAATGTTGTACCTTTTCCTTCTTGGGTGTCATATGTAATATCTCCACCAAAATGGGCTTTAATATTTGAATAAGACATATACAATCCAAGACCAGTACCATTTTTACCTTTTGTAGTAACCATTTCTTTAAATAACCTTTCTTGAACTTCTTTTGGAAGTCCTCCTGCAAAGTCTGTTATAGAAAATACTACATTATTCTCCTTTGTAAAAACTTTTAATTCTATATTTTGGTCATGTTTTCCATTATAAGCTTGTATAGCATTAGAAATAATATTATTTACAACTTGTACTAAAATATTAACATTTCCATGTATAGATTGGTTTTCGTCTGTTTTCATTAATACATTTAAATAAATATAAGCATTTTTTAATTCGTGTTTCATTAAGATATTTACTCTTTTTATAAGTTCACTTATTGTAAATATTTCAGCATCATCACTAGATAAAGATGCAACAGCTTGACCTTTAACAGTTGTTATTATATCAGACATATATTCTAAATGAGCTCTTATTTTAGGAATCCAAGATTGCATATCTTTAGCAATTTCATGATGATCTTGAGAGTTTACGAGAGGGTCATCAATTGATTCATCATATTCGTGAATCAAATTTTCTAATCCTTGTGTTGCTCCAGCTATAGACATAATAGGAGTTTTTAAGTTATGTGCTATTCCTCCTATTAATTGCCCAAGTCCGGCCAAACGCTCTCTTTCCATTAAAATATCTTGGTTGTTTTTTATTGTTTCCATATCTTCTTTGTGTTGAGTGATATCTTTTAACAAGAACAATGTTCCTAAAGAGTTGTTATCTGAATATATTGGGGTTATTTCTATTTTAAAGTATTTTTTTATATCAACAAAATGTTGCTCAAAAGAAATTGTTGTTTTTGTTGAATTGGCTTTTTTTATAGCATTAGCTATTTTAGAAATGGTAAGTTTATTTATGTGTTTAATTTCTAAAAAGCCAATAAAATTTTTACTTCTTATGCTATCTGATGTAAGGTGGAATGTATTTAAAAAAGTTTGGTTAAAATCTATTATTGTGAAGTTGTCATCTAAAACTACATATCCGTCAGATATTCTATCAACTATTTTTTGTAGTGCTATTGGAGTAACACCTAAAAATTTAAATTTAAGAATTGATATTGCACATAATAATATTGTAATTGTAAATGTTATTGGTGTTACATATATTGATATATTCATTATTTTAAGAGCACCTAAAATACTTGTTACTAGAGGGCAAGCTATTCCTATAACAATTAATAAGGACTGCATAGAAAATAAACTCGAATTTTTTATTGATGCTTTTAATAAGAAAACTATTCCACAGGCCAATAATGAGTATGAGTACAAATTGTGTATTATTGCGTATGGTCCAAATGTTGTATCCGATATATTAGTTGAATATTGTTTGTAGAACAAATGATGAAAATCATTTGTCCATAATACTAATAATGTAATCAATGGCACAATAAATAAAAGTAGATATTTTTTCTTAAATGCAATTTTAGTTTTTTCATAAATTAGTCCTAAAAAAAATACGGTAATTGGTACAAAACATATAGGTATATATACAAAATAATCAAAATATATTTTTTGTATATTAAGTTTATCAGAAAGTGTTATTTGTAAAATCATTCCGATACACCAAATTAATAATAGCTCTACTGCATATTTAAATACTTTCATTAATTGATTTTTCTTTTTATCTTTATTAAGATATATAATCATTACAACATTTGTAAATGCTGTAATGATTAATGCTATTAAAGCATAGGGATTATCAACTTTCATCTTTTTTTATTTCTCCTTTTATTAACTTCTGTATATTATTCAAGTACCTTTTATCTATATTTGGCCATTTAAAGCCATATACGTCTAAAAGTCTTATACTATGATTTGAATCAATTTTTATTTTACTATCATAGCTTAAATTCAATTCATTGTCAAGGTCATTTATTAAATGTGCTATTTTTTGTGAATCAGAACTTTTAATTATATTTTTTATTTTTCTTTTAAATTCTTCTTCGCTTACAATTTTTATAATATCTTCAAATTGATTTATAATTTTTAATAAAATTTCTATGTATACATGATTATGATTAAATAAATGATAAATTCTATTTTTATTATTTGTTGATTCAATTATTTTCATAATGGCTTTAGCTGTATAATCTATTGGTGTGAATTCCAAATAAGTTTTCATTAAGTATTCTGGAATACATCCCAACTCTTCAAATGATTTTAGTCTTTCTATATAAGCATTTTCTGAAATATTATCTTGAAACTTTCCATCTTTATATCGTGGCATTAAATTACCCATTCTTAAAATATATGCGTCAACACCATTTAAAATTGAATCTAATATTATTTTTTCAGCTTCAAATTTACTTCTTACATATACGTTATCTAATTTTTGTCCTATAAAAAATTTATTCTCGTTGAAAATAATCTCTTTGTCAAATTCTTGTTGTACTAATTTATCATTCATAAATGCATTTCCCGATATACTTAATGTAGAAATGTGAAATATCTTTTTATTAAATGCTTTTGCAAACTCAACTATTTTTTCTACGCTTTTTACATTAATATTATAAAAATCTTGATAATTTCCATAATGCGAAACTTTAGCAGCAGAGTTAACTATTACATTTATTGAATTTGCAATATCAAATAATTCCTTCTGATTTAACCCAAAACCACTCTTTGTTATGTCTCCTTGTATTGCAAATATTCTATTTTCCATAAATTTATCATATTTTTCTTCAAAATAATAATGCATTTTATTTAATAGTTTTTCTCTTACTGTTGAGCCAGCGTCTTTTCTAATTATTATATATATTTTTCCTGTTTCTTTATTTAAAAATTCTTCTAAAATATGTATTCCAAGGAAACCAGTTCCACCGGTTAGTAGTATATTATTTTCTGTATTAACTTTCAATTGGCTTGGAGTAGTCATATTTTCTTCAAAGATATATTTATATTTTTCATTCAATTCATATAAATTTTTATCATCATTTTCTTTTAAATCACTTTGTATTTTTTCCGCAAGTTCAGTAATAGTTGGATATGCAAATATATCTGAATATTTTATTTTGTCTGTTATATTCAATAATTTGATATTCAAATTCATTGCTAGTATTGAATCTCCACCTAGTTCAAAGAAATTGTCTTTAAGTCCAATAGGTTTTGTATTTAATATATCTTCCCAAATTGAAACTAGCTTTATTTCTAAATCACTTTTAGGTGCAATATATTCTTTTTTTTCATTTTGAAGAATTCCATCAGGTATTGGCAATGCATTTTTGTCTATTTTTCCATTTGGTGTATATGGTAATTTATCCATTGCAGTGAAATATGAAGGAATCATATACTTTGGTAAATATTTATTTAAATATTTTCTTAATTCTGAAATCTTTATCCTTTTATTAGAAATATAATAAGCAGATATTATTTCTCTATTTCCAATTGTTTGTTTTACAACTTTAGCCTCTTTTATATTTATATATTTTAACATTGTCTTTTCTATTTCATCTAATTCTATTCTAAGCCCTCTTATTTTTATTTGATTATCGATTCTTCCCAAACAAACAATTTCTCCAGAATCAGTATAAAAACATACATCTCCAGTTTTATACATTTTACTATTTTCTATAAAAGGATTTTTTAGGAATCTTTCTAGAGTAATTTTTTCTCTATCTTTATAGCCTAAGCCAACACCATCTCCAGCAATATATAATTCACCTGCAACACCTATAGGAACCACTTGCATATTTTCATTTAAAATATAACATTGTGTATTAGCAATTGGTTTTCCTATTGTTATATTTTTTTCTTCTGTTTCGTTTTTTATGGTTGACCATATTGTTGTTTCTGTTGGACCATACATATTATAGATTTTGCCATTGGTATTTTCTCTTAATTTATTTAAAATTCTATCAGTCAATGGTTCGCCACCAACCATTATATCTGTCATATTATGTAAAAATTCTAAATTATTATCTTCAAGAAGAATTCCATACCTTGAAGGTGTAGTTTGAATCATATTTACATTGTTTTTTACACATAATGTATTTAATTTTGATGGAATATTTTGTTCTTCTTCTGTTGCTAAAACTAATGTCATTCCTGAAGACAATGTTCCCCATATTTCAAGACCAAATATATCAAAGCATATAGTTGTTACAGAAACTAAATTTTTAGATTTATTAAAATCAATAATTTTTTTAGTTCCAATTATAAAATTTGTTAAATTTTTATGCATGATTTGCACACCTTTTGGCATTCCTGTTGAACCTGAAGTATAAATTAAATATGCTAAATCATCCGAATTATTTATATTTTCTATATTTTCTTTGTCTTGGACAAGAATTTCTAAATTTTCAAAATCTGCACATATTTTTTCAGAAAAGTCTATTTTACTAAATAATTCCTGATTTATAATTAATATTTTTGCATTACTATTTTGAAGCATGTACTCAATTCTCTTTTTTGGG
>USQS01000038.1 GCA_900556865.1 uncultured Clostridium sp.
ATTAAAAATAATATTCCCAATACAGTAACCTGCCTGAACCTTTTCTCCGGTTGTATCGCTTGCGTTATGGCTTTTGAAGCCAAATATGAGCTGGCATTACTTTTCATCGTTTTAAGCTCTATCTTCGATTTCTTCGACGGACTGCTGGCACGTGCACTCAACGCTCACTCAATCATCGGAAAGGATCTGGACTCATTGGCAGATGACGTCAGTTTCGGTGTCGCTCCTTCATTGATTGTCTTCTCTCTGTTCAAAGAGATGTACTATCCGGCAACCATGGAGTTTATTGCTCCTTACCTACCCTATGCGGCATTTTTGATTTCCGTATTCTCCGCGCTGCGCTTGGCCAAGTTCAATAATGACACACGGCAGACAAGCTCTTTCGTAGGGCTGCCAGTTCCTGCAAATGCATTGTTCTGGGGTTCTTTAGTGGCAGGCGCGCATGACTTGCTGGTCTCCGAAACCTGTCATCCTGTCTACCTTTTTATATTAGTATGTCTGTTTTCGTGGCTGTTGGTATCCGAGATACCGATGTTTTCCCTGAAATTCAAGAATCTCTCATGGAAGGACAACAAAATAAGTTTTATATTCCTGATTATCTGCATTCCCTTCCTTGTATTTCTGGAAATTGCCAGCTTTGCAGCCATCATTGTATGGTATATTTTACTTTCACTTTTTACAAGAAAAATGAAATAAACAATCTCTTGGCACGTTTGTTGTACTATGAGTTTTATCGAAGTAACAACATAAAAATCATAGCCCGATGCATATACTTTTATTCATACTCATTTTTATTATTGCCATTTTCGTATTTGGCCTTTCTATTATCGGCTTCATACTAAGAACGATTTTCGGATTAGGACGTGGTTCTTCTTCATCACGCCCGAAACAAACGGAATCGGGACGTACAAGCCAACAGGACTATGGCCAAAGAGATCGCCGTTCAAATGATGATGAAGAGGAAATATATTCCGAGAATGTTCCGGAGAAAAGACATAAAAAAATATTCACCCAGGACGATGGTGAATATGTAGATTTTGAGGAAATCAAATAAAACAGGATACTGCTTTTATTTTCGTTTCGCAGCAAAGAACTCTTTCATTAATGTAGCGCATTCGTCAGCCATTACCCCTTTTACAACCACCGTTTTAGGATGTAGAGCCGAACCGGCATATTTCTGATAGCCGCGTTTTTCATCTTCGGCGCCAAATACAAGCTTACCAGTCTGTGCCCAAGCAATAGCTCCGGCACACATTACGCAAGGTTCAACTGTGACATACAGGGTACATTCGTTCAAGTACTTGCCACCAAGCACATTGGCAGCAGCTGTAATAGCCTGCATCTCGGCATGAGCCGTTACATCATTCAATGTTTCTGTGAGATTATGGGCACGCGCAATAATCCGCTCTTTACAAACCACGACAGCTCCAACGGGAACTTCCCCCCGCTCGGCAGCCTTTCCTGCCTCTATCAAAGCTTGTTTCATGAAGTAAATATCGTCCAGCATTCCACCCTTTAATTTTGAATCTATTATTTTTATTTTATCTGTTTCTTTATCATATTCATCATATATTTCCCCAACAATTTCTTCCAAAATATCTTCCATTGTAACCATACCAGCTGTACCACCATATTCATCTAAAACAATAGCAATTTGCTTTTTGCTTTTTCTTAATTCTTGAAACAGCTCATTTAATTTTTTAGTTTCAGAAACAAAATATGCATCTTTAATAAGTCCTTTTATCTTAGCATTTTTACTTTTAGTTGAAAGCAAAATATCTTTTATGTAAACAATTCCTTTTATATTATCTATTGTTTTATCATATACAGGTACTCTACTATACCTTGTATCTTCAGTTAGTTTTTCTATTACTTCTGAAATTGAAAGGGACATATCAAGAGCAAAAATTTTATTTCGTGGCACCATAATCTCTGAAACAACTTTGTCATTGAATTCAAAAACATTATTTATCATTTCTTTTTCTTGCTCTTCAATTGTTCCTTTTTCTTCTCCAACATCTACCATCATACGTATTTCTTCTTCTGTAACATTTTCTTTTTCTTCTCCTTTTACTCCAAATATTTTTGATACAACATTTGTAGAAAAAGTTAATAGCTTAACAAAAGGTGCTGTTATTATATAAATTACCTTTATTATTTTTATACTCATAAATGATATCTTTTCATAATATTTCATTGCTAATCTTTTTGGTACAAGTTCTCCAAAAACAAGAGTAAAATATGACAAAATAATTGTAACCAAAATTATAGACATACTTCTCCATGTAGCAAGAGAAACACTTGGAATCAATTTATTAAATGCTGGCGCCAATTTATCTGCAAATGCGTCTGAAGCAAATGCACTTGATAAAAATCCTGCTAAAGTAACACCTATTTGAATTGTTGCTAAAAATTTACTCGGATTTTTTAGCATTTTTTGAATTATTTTTGCTTTTTTATTTCCTTCTTTTACTTGAAGCTCTATTTTTGCGTCATTTAAAGATATAAAAGCTATCTCTGTTGCAGCAAAAAAGGCATTTATTAAAATTAATATTATTAAAATAAAAATACTTGTTCCCATAAAATCTCCTTAATACTCTATTTCTAAAATCATTTTTTTTATCAATTGTTTTATATTTCTAATTTTTATATTTTTAGCAATTTTTCTTTTTTTCAGTTCTTGTTTAAACCATTTTTTATTTTCCATATCTAATTCATTCACTACTACTAGCAATGAATTAACTGCAAAAATTCTTAAATTTTCTTTTGTTTCATCTTTTACATTCAATAAATTTGATTGCTTAATTATATTGTCATAATGTTGCAATTTATCTTCAATTTTCTTTCTTGTTTTTTTAATATCATTATTTCTCATTATACTATTTTGACTTTGTACATAATAATATTCATGTTTATTTATTGAAACCATAGTTTTAGCATTTAGAATAATTAAAGACATAACTGCAAAATCTTCATGATATGTACCACTTGGAAATTCTAACATGATTTCTTTTTTTATTGCATAATCCCATACACAATCTATTAAATTATCTTTTCCAAATAATTTGTTAAATCCATCTTCTCCTGTTCTGACTTCAAATGAAACAATTTCTGGTTTTTTAATTTCTTTTTCTTGTTCATCAACCCAAATAGGACTCCATTTTATTAAATCCACATCACTATTTACATATTGTTCTATATCTTTTAAAAGTGTTTTGCTTATATAGTCATCACTATCTACAAAAATAATATATTCTCCTAAAGCCTTATTTACACCATAATTTCTAGTATCTGCAAGCCCACTATTTTCTGGTTTTTCAAAATACTTTAATTTTGTTTTATTTTCTTCTGTTAAATTTTGTTTATATAATTTCATTGTTTCTGCTATATTATCTGTTGAACCATCATTCACAACTATAACTTCATATTCTAACTCTGTTTTTTCTTGATTGAAAATCGAATCTAACGCTCGTTTTATTGTTTTTTCTACATTATATGCAGGAAGCACAAAGCTAATCATTTTTATTTTCATTCCCTTCTTTTAATTTTCTATCTTTTCTAATCGCCAATTAATTCTTCTACTTTTTTTAAAATATCTTGGTTGAATTTTTCTGCATCAAACTTATTAGTAATAAAGCCTTTTTCTAAAAACTCCTTCATACCTAAATATACACCATCTTCCGACCTTTCTACAACAATTCCAAATTTATTTTGTATATCTTTCATACTATCTGATACATTTGTTGTAATTATTGGCTTTTCTAAAATTTCACTTTCTATAAAAACTACAGGGTACCCTTCAAAATCTGATGACATAAGCAACACATCTGCCATTTTTAAATATGGATATGGATTTTTTTTAGTACCTAAGAACTTAATATTTGTAATATCTTGTGCTTGCTTTTTATATTCTAAACTATCATTACCATCTCCAACAAATATTACTCTAAAAATATACCCTTCATCATTTAGTCTTTTTGTAGCATTAATTATTCTACTTAATTTTTTTTGTTTCTCATCATGTCTCCCCATATTTATAAAAGTAATGATGTTTGGTTCTCGCTCTAAATCACTTACTGGCTCATTTGATTTCTGCTGTATTTTTTTATAATCTATTAAATTATTACAGAAAACACATTTTTCTTTAAGCTCTGGCATTTCTTTGATAAAAACATCTTTATCATGGTTTGATACAAAAACTATTTTTCTATAATCTTCTGCTTTTAATTTTTCAAAAAAGCTTTTATACACTTTTTTATCATTATTATAAAAATTCATATAATCATTATGAACCCAAAGGCAAGAGTTCTTGCTTGCACATCTTGCAACAAAAGAAGCAGGATAACTATATGTTGCGTAACACGCAGAAAAATCAAATTTATTTTTATGTTTTACTTTAAAAATTAATTGTTTAAAAAAGTTTGAAACTTTTCTAAAAAAAACATTTTTTATTTTACTTGGTTTATATGTTATTATTTTTATATTGTCAGGTATTTCTTTTAAAAATATACCTTCTTTTTCTTCTAAAACCAATGTGATTTCATATTTATTATAAATACTCTTTAATAAAGTAACTAATGCTGTTTCAATTCCTCCAAGATCCATTTTATATGCCGAAAACAATATTTTTTTCAAAAATAACTACCTCCATTATAAACTGCATTTGTTTAATTAAATTCTTATATATTCTACTCTAAAATTTCAAAAAAAGCAAGAAATTCTTGCTTTTATTAATAAATTCTATCTTACATCATATAAATTAATATAACAATATTTTTTTAAGGACGATTATTTTGAAGTATTTTTTTGATTTTTTTAAAGGTATATTAATAGGAAGTGGTGCCATTCTTCCAGGAATTAGTAGTGGCGTTATTTGTGTAATTTTCGGAATATATGAAAATTTAATAAATTGTATTTTGAACTTTTTTAAAAATATAAAACAAAATCTTAAGTTTTTGTTTCCCATTGGTTTTGGGGCTCTTGTTGGAATAATTCTTTTTGGAAATATATTAAAGTATTTATTTTTAGCCTATCCTATTCAAATAAAATTTATTTTTATAGGTTTAATTTTAGGTACTACACCAAGTCTTTTTAAAACAGCATGTTCTAAAGAAAAATTTAAAATTAAATATTTAGCATTTACAATTATTTGCTTTTTAATTGGAATTTCTTTAGTTTTTTTAGAAAAGAATTTAACCCAATCTAATTTTTCGAATAGCTATAATTTTTTATATTTAGTATTATGCGGATTTTTAATGTCAGCAGGTGTTGTAATTCCTGGTGTAAGTAGTACTTTAATTTTAATGTTACTTGGCGTTTATAATGCATATCTTGCAAGTATTTCTAGCCTTTTTATTCCTTTTTTATTACCTTTATGTATAGGTTTATTTGTAGGTTCAATCTTTTTTATGAAATTAACTCAAACTCTTTTAAACAAATTTTACGAACCTACATTTTTTTCTATAATAGGTTTTACTTTAGGTTCTATACTTGTACTATACCCGCGGTTTTAGCTTTAATATGAATGGCATTATATCTATTTTAAGCCTTTTACTAGGACTGTTTTTATCAAGCATGTTAACTGAAGCAAAAGGGGCATGATTAATAACCTTTTATTATTTTATTATGCTCTTTTCTTCTACATTTCCTCCTAAATTTTTCACAAAAACTATAATGTGTCATCAATCTCTAGCCAATTTGCAACCTCTTCCACTCTATAGTTTTCTTTATCATCTCTCATAACTATTTTTTCTATTCCTGCATTTATTATCATTCTTTTGCATAAAGTACAAGGATAATTGTCTTTAACATATTCTCCATTTCTTTTATTTATACCTACTAAATATAAAGTTGCTCCCATCATATCTCTTCTATTTGCACTTATTATTGCATTTTGCTCACTATGTACAGACCTACAATGTTCATACCCTGCCCCACTTAATTCTGTTTTTTGACTTCTTATGCAAAAACCTAAATCCAAACAATTCTTTCTTCCTCTAGGAGCACCTGAATACCCTGTTGATATTATTTCATCATTTTTTACAATAACACTTCCGTAATTATTTCTAAGGCATGTTCCTCTTTCTGATATTGTTTCTGCTATATCTAAATAATAATTTGTTTTATCAACTCTATCCATAACTTTTTCTCCTTCTAATTAGCTTTTTTCATATTCTACCATAGGTATTCTTAAAAATCAATAAAATATATATTACCAAATTTTAAAATAAATATTTCATAGACTGTAAATTGTGATGATGAAAATTATTATTGCTTCAAAAAAATAATGCCACGAAGGCATTATTTTTTAATATTTCAATTCTCCCATTTTTGAAGTTGGAACATATCCTGCTGGAGCTTTTATTAAATCTGGAATTCTATTTACAATGCTTGCACAAGTTAACTCTACAGTTTTTGGTTCTGTAATTACAACTCTTGTATCTGGCTCACCAAAAATAGTCCAGTCATTTTTATCTACTTCTGTTGGTTCATATACTTTTCCAATACATTCTGCCTCTATTTCTACTCCTTCAGCTGTTTGAGCTGTAACTACAGCACTCATTCCTGTTGCCATTCCTACTTTTATATCCATATTTAATGTATTTGAATGTATATCCTCTTTAGCAACTATTGGCACACATTTTTGTGTCATAGAAGTAATTGTAAATCCAAATTTGTCTGCAAGCCATGGAACAACATTCCACATATAAGATGGTGTATAATCTCCACTTTCTATTATTTTTTGTCTTTCTTCAGTACTTATTTTATCTGCTGCTGCAACTTTTTCGTCAAATTCATCTAAAGTCATTCCAGCACCATGAACTTGAGCTAATGCAATACCATAATCTTCAACATTATATGAAGAACTTCCTTTTATTTTTGTTATTTTATGTGTTGCACCTGCTAATGTATATATTAAATTTCCCCAAAATACATCTTGATATCCACTTCCTGTTATTGTACAATTATTTTGTTTTGCTAAACTATCTATTTTTTGTGTTAAACCTGGATTTGATGCCATTGGGTAAAAAGCTTCTTCACATGTAGTAATTGCATTTATTCCTAACTTACTACATAACATTAATACATTTTCTAAATCTTTTATTAAGCTCATTGTTGTTATTATACAAGCATCTGGTTTTACATTTCTCATTAATTCTTCTGCTTGATCTATAGCTGTAATTTTTACTCCTGTTTCTTCACATCCTATAATTTCACTAATATCTTTTCCTATTAAATTTGGGTTAATATCTACTGCTCCTACTATTTCATACCCCTTTTCCATTGCATACCTCATAGTATACTTTGACATTTTGCCACAACCATATTGAACAATTTTTGTTTTTTCCATAAAATTACCTCCTAAACTTATTTTTTCCCTTTTTATAATTTTTAATCATGGGTTTTTAAGTCTTTTTCTTAATTGTAACAATTTTTTTATACCACAAATAAATTTAATTGTCAATCACCTCTTGATGTTTTACATTTTTTATGGTAATATATTGATGGAGGTAACCATGGTTTTAGGAATTATTGCAGAATATAATCCATTTCATAATGGGCATTTATATCATATTTTAAAATCTAAAAGTATTAGTAAAGATGATTATGTAGTAGCAATTATTAGTGGAAATTTTTCACAAAGAGGTGAACCATCTTTAATAGATAAATGGGTAAAAGCAGAAATGGCTCTTTCTTGTGGGGTTGATTTAGTTATTGAACTTCCTACAATTTATTCTATTTCTAGTGCAGAAAATTTTGCAAATGGAGCTATTAAAATTTTGGATAGTTTGAA
>USQS01000039.1 GCA_900556865.1 uncultured Clostridium sp.
GATTAAACATACAATTATTGTTATAATTATAAAAGATGTATTTATAATTAACATTTCTTTATATTCTTTAGCATTTTCAAGTATTAAATCATCTTTGTTTATATTAATACTATATTTTTGTAATAAAGATACATCGACTTTATCACTATTTAAAATAGTTATCAATTTATTTTCATCCAAATCTGGATATTCTTCTTTTACTTTTGATATTATTTGTACTATTTTTGTGTTATAATTCTTTGTAAATATATGCTGTTTATATATGTTAATAGTTAGGAACAAACCTATCAAACATATTGTAAATATTAGTACCTTAAATATAAACCTTTTTAATTTAACTTTATTTTTCATTGTCTATTCTATACCCTATTCCTTTTACTGTAATTATAATATCTGTTCCTAATTTTTCTCTAATTCTTTTAAAATATACTGTTATTGTATGGTCATCTACATCATTTCCTGTTGCTTCCCATATTGTATCAAATATTGTGTTTCTGCTTACTACTTTGTTTAAATTCATAAAAAGTAAATTTAACAACTTTAATTCTAATGATGTCAAATTTACTTTTTTTCCATCTTTATAAACTACCATTTTGTCCATATCAAATCTTATATTTTTTATAGATATGATACTTTGTTTTTTAAAGCGTATTAATATTTTATTAATTCTTGCAAGCAATTCTTTGGTGCTAAAGGGTTTTGTAATATAATCTTCAGCACCAATAGTTAGTCCTTTTACAACTGTTTCTTCATCATCTTTTGCTGTTAAAAATATTGTCGGAATTTCTAATTTTTTTATTTTTTCTTCAAATAATTGAATTCCATTTCCATCAGGAAGGGTTATATCTAATATAATTAAATCTATATTAGAATTATTTTTTAAGTAATTATTTGCATCAAATATAGTAGTTGTATAAGCCAAATTATAATTGTTTTTTTCAAATGCATATTTTAAACCTTTTACAATTGTTATATTATCTTCAACTAGCAAAATATTCACTTTATCTCTCCCCTTCCTTTATAATTTTTTATATATTTTCATTTCTTATTGTTTCAATTGTATTTTGTTTATTTATTTTGTTCATAGAATATTTCATAAGTATTGTTATTAGTAAATATACTACAATAATGGAAATAATTATTGCTAAAATTGGCATTTCAAATGGTAAACCTTCATATCCAACTAATGGTTTATATTCTAAATATGAAAGTCCTAAACCTATTGGAATTCCCCATAGTAATGCTTTTATTCCCATAAATGTACTTTCTAGTCTAATCATTCTACTAAATTCTTTTGACGTCATTCCCACTGATTTTAGCATTGCAAATTCTTGTCTTCTTAAATTCATATTTGTGGTTATTGTATTAAATATGTTTGTTACCCCTATTAATGATATAACTATAATAAATCCATATAAGAAAATCCCTATTAATATATACATATTTCGCATTATTTTTACATTTTCATTCATATTATTTATAGTGTAGTTTTCGTCTTTTAATATTTCTTCCATTTCATTTTGTAATTTGTCTGGATTGGATGAATCAATAAGCAAATATGGTTCTGCACTTTTCATACCTAATTTGTCATAAAGTTCATCTGAAACAATTATATAAGGAATATTTTGATTTAGCCCAAATGGTAATTTATCTGTAACTAAACCTACATCTATTTTAAATTCTGACATTTTTCCTTCAGAATCTTTATATTTTCCATTTATCGTATCATTTTCTTTATAATTGTATTCTCTTAAATATTTAGTTACATTTTTATTTTTTTCATTTTGATATTTCGCTTCTATTTGGTCAATAATAATACCTTTATCTTTAAAATTATCATACTCTAAATTCAATTCTTTTAAATATTTTTTATATTGTTCCTTTCCAAGAGTATTTATTACATAATAATTATTTTCATTTTCAATCATTGTTTCTTTTGATGTATGTTGTGCTTCTAAATATTTTTCATTGAAATTTGGATTATCAATTATTAAAGATACACTTTTGCTTATTGTATAATTATTTATATTATCTAATTGCAGTATTTTTTCTATTTTTCCATATTGTTCATCTTTTGAAATATAATACCATAATGAAATATTGTAATCACTTACATCTATTGTTCTGCCTATTTCAGAAAATGCTACATTCATAAAATATGATAATGCTATAAATACTGATACAGATACAACTATAGATATTACAGTCGTTCTATATTTTTTCTTATTTCTTTTTAGATTTTTGTAAGAAATCTCTCCACCAATTCCAAATATCTTTTTTATAATTTTTGGACTTTTTACTTTTTTGGCTTTTATTTTAATATTACTACTATTTCTTATAGAATCTATCGGTGATACTTTTGATGCTTTAAATGCACTTCTTAAAGCTGAAAAATATATTGTAATAAATCCTAATAATATAGCAAATATAATTGCAATCCAAGAGTATGATAACACTAATTTCAAGCCTTCTGTAAGCATATCTGTTAAAAAGAGATTTGTAACTATTACTAAAATATATGAAGCAAGCATTCCTGCAAATAATCCTAATGGAATTCCAATTAATCCTAAAATTGTTGCTTCAAAAAATACATTTTTTCTTATTTGCTTTTTTGTTGCACCAATACTTCTTAACATTCCATATTGTTTTATTTTTTCGGTAATTGATATATCAAAACTATTTTTTATGCAAAATACTGATGTTACAACTATTATTACACATACAATTGCAACAAGTATTCCAAAATTTCCAACTGCATTTTGGTCAAAAGGATTATTTTCTAAAGTTATTAAATATGTGTTTAAATTATATTTATATTTTGCATTATCTGCAACTTCCTTTGCTAGACTATTAGCTTCTTCTTCGCTACTATAATTTTTTGAAATAAATTTATTATATGTATTTTCATTTACTCCTAATATATTTGCAGTAACATTTGCATAATTTTTCGAACCATTTTTTGTATATTTGCAATATACATCTGCCTTATTTTTAATGTCTTTTTCATTTACACAGGTAATAAATGTATAACCTGGTGCTTGATATGATTCTATATTGCTTGCAGGTCTTTCTATTATTCCGACAATTTTATATGTTTTTTCTGTAGTATTTATAATCTTTTCATTTGCCTCATAACTAAATGGATTATCTTGTGTTAATTCAGAGCCTTCACTCATTCTAGTTCCAACATCTAAAGTTATTGTTTCTCCAATATTTAATTTTACTCTTCCATTTGTTTTTAAATGTGTTGGAATAATAATTTCATTTTCATTTTCTGGAAATCTTCCTTCAACCAATTTTGCTGATAACTCTTTTATCGAATCTTTTGTAAAACCTTTTACATAAATATATGGTTTATATTCATTTTTTGAACCTTCAAGTTTTGCATATCCTATGTTGCTTGTTAAATGTACTTTTTTTACACATCTATTATTTTTTATTGTTTCTATTTCATTTATTGGAACATCAAAAAATGCAGCGTGAAAGTTTCCTTTTTGATATGTTTCAAAATCGATTAATGATTTTATTAAACTCGAATATATTGTTGCAACTGCTGTAATAAGTGCAACTGATAACATTATTCCTATTATTGTTACAATTGTTCTTTTTTTGTTTAATTTTAGATTTTTAATTGTTAAATTATTAAGTAAGTTCATAGTCTATCCCTCCTTAATAATCTTTCCATCTTCAATTTTTATTATTCTATCTGCACATTTTGCAATTTCCATATTGTGTGTTATCATAATAATTGTTTGTTTTAATTCTTTATTAGATTTTTTTAATAATGCAACTATTTCATCACTTGATTTTGAATCCAAATTTCCTGTTGGCTCATCTGCTAAAATAATTGTAGGGTTTGTAATTAAAGCTCTACCTATACTTGTTCTTTGTTGTTGTCCTCCAGATAGTTCATTTGGTAAATGTTTTTTTCTTTTTTCTAAACCTAATATCTTTATCATATTCTCTAATTTTTGTTTGTCTATTTCTCTATTGTCTAGTGCAAGTGGCAATGTAATATTTTCTTCTACATTTAATATTGGAATTAGATTATAAAATTGATAAATTAATCCCACTTGCCTTCTTCTAAAAATGGCAAGTTTATCATCATTAAATTGAAATATGTCTTTTCCATCAATATAAACTTTTCCACTTGTTGGTCTATCTACTCCTCCAATTATATGTAATAATGTTGATTTTCCTGAACCTGATGCTCCGACAATTGCAACAAATTCTCCTTTTTCAACTGAAAATGATACATTGTCTAATGCTGTAACTTTAGCCATATCTTTTCCATAAATTTTAGTTAAATTTTTAACTTTTAATATTTCCATAACTAAAAACTCCTTTCTTAAATTGCAAATAGATTATATAATAGCCAAAGTTACAACTAAGTTACATTTTAAATAAATTTTATAATTAATGTTTATTTTTACTTGACACAATTTAACCTTCCCTAGTCCACAAATTTTTATTGCACATACCCAACCTAAATATACCTTCCTTTGCGCTCATTTATTCATTATTTCTCATTTTCATCTTTTTTTGCAATACCATTATGGTCATATATTTTAGAACATTTTTTTAATTCTTGTTCTGATATTCTTTCTAAAGATAAATTATATGTATTAGCTATTGCAGTTAAATACTCTAAAGTATCTCCCATTTTTTCTTTCATTTTAGGTATATTTATTTGGGTATTGCCTAATATAGATTCTCCGAATAAAGAACTTACTTCACCAACTGCTTTAATTAAACCTAGTGAAAAATATCTTCCTCTTTCATTTTGTTCATGAGGTAATCCTTTAGGATATGTTAGTTCGATACTTTTCTCATAATTACTAATATTATCTATTTCTTCGTAAAATATTTTTTCTTCGTCTAACCTTTTTTTATGATTATTTTCAACAATTTCTTTTAGGGTAGTTTCTGGTAATTTGCTTGAAATTTGAGCAATATACCAAAGTACATCTCCTATTTCTTCTTTTAAATGTACAACATCTAGTTGTTTTTCGTGATAATTTCCCTTTGCTGTTTTTCTTATAAGTGTTGTTACTTCTCCTGATTCTTCATGTATACCTAATGCTAAATGCATATATTGACCATTAAGATCAAATTTCTTCATATAATCTGCTAATGTTGCACTTACTTTTGCTTCAAATTCTGAAAATTTCATTTTTTATAACATTCCTTTCTCAAGCTATTCAACTTCAGTTGGAAAAGAATTAAATTTTATAATTATTTTTCAACTATTGCTTCTTAAAAAATTTCATTAATATCTATTTTTAATGCTTCAGCCATATTTTTTATATCTATGATTACTGCTTGCATATTTTCTTTTGCTTTTTTTCTTTCTTCTTTTCTTATATCTAAATTTTCATCGTAAATTATTTTTTTTACATTTGATGATAATTTTGTTGTGTTTTCAATCATATTAAATTCAGCTTCTATTAGCAATTCTCTATTACTTTTCATATACTTCTTCCTTTCATATATTTTAAAAGAATTATATCATTTTCACTTTTCAAAATCAAGATTTTTATACATAACATTAATGTCAATTTTACCATTAATACCATCAATAATTCCGGTTTGGCAAAGTTGCCATATCTTATATTTTCCTTGATAATTTGTATGTGACACATAATTTGCAAGCCAAACTGGATAATTGTTAGGATTTTTCCAAACGGCTTCTAAATAAGTTTTGCTACCATATAAAACTGGATTATAATTTAAGTCTTTTATTCTGTTTAAAAATGTATCTGAAATGTTATTTATATCATTTAAACTTAAATTTAATTTATTAAAAGATTTCCAATTTTCCCAATCAAAAGAAACCCATAAATTATTATAATCATTAGCTTTTAAATTTTCTACAACCCAGTTAGCCTGGCTTTCAGCCTCTTCTTTGCTTTTGGCATAAGACGAAAAATATACAGAAACAGGAATGTTGTTATTATAGCACCCTTCCATATTTGCTAAAAAATATGGGTCTAAATTTAATTCTCCGGTCAAACCCATTCTGATACCCCATCCTAATAATTGCAAATTCTACTCCACAATTTGCAACTTTTTTCCAGTCAATCTTTTTTTGCCATTTTGAAACATCAATTCCTATTTTAGTGTTATCATTTTTATGATTTTTAATAACATCCTCAAACTTAATATCTTTTTCACTATAAAGATAATTATTTTTTACTTTTAAGACAAAATCTTTTGATGTTGTATTTCCACTGTTATCTTCTATTCTATAGGTTAATTTATATTCTCCTGGTGTATTTAAATCATAACTGCCTAAAATTTCTCTTTTAGGAGTGGGGTCAATATCATCTGCACTCATAATAACATCTACTAAATTTTTATCATATCCTGTTTTAACAACATAAGTATCATCTAAAACAATTATAGGTGCAGTTTGATCTAATTTTATTTCTTCTTTCTCTAACTCATTTTTTGGCTTTTTTAATATAAAAAACATAATAATTATAATTAAAATTAATATAGGCACTATAAATAACATTTTTTTTCTAAAATTCATTTTTACAAAATCCTTTCTAAAAAATTTAAATTAATTTAAATTATAAATCAATTATTTTTTCCCATGATAGATTTGGTTTCCCAAAATGGCCATAATTTGTTGTAAGCTTATATATAGGCTTTCTAAGGTCTAAATAATCTATTATGCCAGATGGAGTTAAATCAAATTTATTTTTAATTTTATTTACAATTTTCTCTTCAGGTATTGTATTTGTATTAAATGTATCTACATAAATTGATACTGGTTTTGCAACTCCAATTGCATATGCAAGCTGAATTTCGCATTTTTTGGCATACTTATTTGCAACAACATTTTTTGCAATATGTCTTGCCATATAACATGCAGACCTATCTACTTTAGTTGGGTCTTTTCCAGAAAAAGCTCCTCCACCATGTCTGCTATATCCACCATATGTATCTACAATAATTTTTCTTCCTGTTAAACCACTATCTCCATATGGGCCACCAATAACAAATCTTCCTGTTGGATTAATATAGCATTTTGTATCTTCATCTAAAAGGCTATTTGGTACTATTTTATTAATTACATATTTTTTTATATCTTTTCTTAATACCTCTAAATCCGTATCTTCTGTATGTTGTGAAGAAACAACTATTGTATCTATTCTTAAAGGAACATCGTTTTCATACTCAACCGTTACTTGTACTTTGCCATCTGGTTTAATATAATTTAATAAATTTTCTTTTCTAACCATTGTTAATTGTTTGGCTAATTTGTGAGCTAAACAAATTGGGAGAGGCATAAGTTCTTCTGTTTCATCACATGCAAAACCAAACATAAGTCCTTGGTCACCTGCACCTATAGATTCTATTTTTCCTTGTTTAGTTTCTAAAGATTTATCTACTCCTAATGCAATATCTGGAGACTGTTTAGAAATATTTATAATAATATTGCAAGTTTTATAGTCTATATCTGTATTTGCGTTTTTAAAACCTACATCTTTTATAGTATTTCTCACTATTTCTTCAATATTTATTTTTGCTTTTGATGTAATTTCTCCTGTAATGTAAATTTCCCCTTTTCCACAAACAGTTTCACAAGCAACCCTTGAAAATGGGTCTAAAGCT
>USQS01000040.1 GCA_900556865.1 uncultured Clostridium sp.
CGGTCCCCCCGAACGCTTCGCTTCTTAAAAACAGAAACCTTTCTCGCGCTACTCTCCAAAAATTAATGATTTCTACTAATTATTATTTATTAGCCACTGCCTATATTTTCTATTTAAAATTTATTGACTTTTTTTCAATCTTATTGTACTATAATTATAGTGGCAAAAAAACATTTTAAACATATAATAAGATAGAGGTAAAGAAATGATTATAGAAGAAGAAAAAAAAGTAGAGATAATCGAAGATAAAACTAAAGAAGAAGAATTTAAAAATATCCCCAATAACGAAACACATTCTTCAAAAAGATATTTAATAGCTATTGGGGTCTTTTTAATTGTATTTTTAGGAATAATTTGCATAATCTTTGGAGCATTTACATTCTATAATTATCAAAATAATTCCATAATAGCTAAAGGAATTTATATTAATAATATAGATGTATCTGGTCTTACAAAATCAGAGGCTAAAAATAAATTAGTAAAAATTTATCAAGATAAACTTTCTAATGACATAACATTAAAACACAATGATTTTTCCGCATATGTAAAAACATCTGAAATAGAACTTTCATATGACCTAGATTCAGCAATAAACTATGCATATGAAATTGGAAAAAGCAGTAACATATTTAAAGATAATTATAAAGTTTTTACAACACTTGTAACAGGTTTAAATATAACTCCAACATATACATTTAACCATGAAAACTTAATAAAAATATTAAATGAAACTTCAAAAACCCTACCAGATTCAGTTGTTGAAAGTGGATATTATATAGACGGAAATAATTTAATTGTAACAAAAGGAACTTCAGGTTATGAAGTAAATGCAGAAGCTACAGCAAAAGAAATAGAAGAAAAATTTAATGATTTAAACTTTTTAAATGAATCCATCAACCTTGTCGTTACAAAAGTTTCACCAAAAGAAATAAATGTAGAAGCAATATATAATGAAATACATAAAGACCCAAAAGACGCATATTACACAAAAGATCCATATGAAGTACATCCTTCAGAAAACGGAATAGATTTTAAAATTTCTCTTGATGAGGCAAAAAATTTAGTTTTATCTTCTGAAAAAGAATGTACAATTCCATTAAAAGTTTTATACCCAAATGTTACAACAAATATGATAGGCCAAGAAGCATTTCCAGATTTATTAGCAACATTTTCAACACACTATGTATCAAATGCTGCTAGAACAACAAATTTAAGACTTGCTGCAAATAAAATAAATGGTTATGTTTTACTTCCTGGAAAAACATTTTCATATAATACCGTTGTTGGCGAAAGAACTATTGCAGCTGGTTATAAAGAAGCTGCCGTATATGAAAACGGTCAAGTCGTTCAGGGATTAGGTGGAGGAATATGCCAAATATCAAGCACATTGTTTAATGCTGTTCTACTTTCAAATTTACAAATAGTAGAACTTCATAACCATCAATTTGTACCTTCATATGTAAAAGCTGGCCGTGATGCCACTGTAGTTTATGGTGTAAAAGATTTTCAATTTAAAAATTCTAGAAAACACGCTTTAAAAATAACCTGTTCAGTAGCAAAAGGTATAGCTAAATTTGATATATGGGGAGTAAAAGAAGAGAATGAATATGATGTAAATGTTTATTCAAATGTAACAAGTAGAACATCTTCTTACATTAAATCATCGACATATAGAACATTAAAACAAAACGGTGCAGTTATAAAAAACGAAAATATTGCAAACTTTACATATAAAGTTCATTAAAAGCAGCCATATGGCTGTTTTTATCGTTCTTAAATAAAATTTTAGCCGGTAAAAATTTCAATTGACAAAAACTTAAAAATCGTATAAAATTAAGGAGATTAAGAAAGTTGAACGACTTTTATATAAGCAAAAGGAGTAAGTCTATGGAAGAAAATATATTACACGTAGGTCTAGATGTCGGCTCTACAACAGTAAAAATTATAGTAATGAATAAACAAAAAAATATTATATATAAAGATTATAGAAGGCATTTTTCAGATACAAAAAACACAGTTTGTACTATGTTAGAAGAATTAAATAAAATGTACCCTAATTCGCTTTTTACGCTTGCACTTACAGGGTCTGGTGCAATGTCTGCTGCAAAATTTTTAAATGTAAATTTTATTCAAGAAGTGGTAGCTTGCAAAAGAGCAGTTGAAAAATATATACCTCAAACAGATGTAGTAATCGAACTTGGAGGTGAAGATGCCAAAATAATATATTTTGATAAATCAATTGAGCAAAGAATGAATGGAACTTGTGCAGGTGGAACTGGTGCTTTTATTGACCAAATGGCGTCTTTGCTACACACTGATACAAATGGTCTTAATAATATGGCAAAAAACTATAAAACAATATACCCAATTGCTTCTCGTTGTGGCGTTTTTGCAAAAACAGATATACAACCATTAATAAATGAAGGAGCAGCTAAAGAAGACATAGCAGCTTCAATCTTTCAAGCTGTTGTAAATCAAACAATTTCTGGTTTAGCTTGCGGTAGACCAATTAAAGGTAAAGTTGCATTTTTAGGTGGTCCACTTACATACCTTCCAGAGTTGAGAAAAAGATTTATAGAAACATTACATCTATCAAATGATGAAATAATAGTGCCTAAAGAAGCTCATTTATTAGTAGCTACAGGTGCAGCTCTTGATTCTTTAGAAGAAAAGCCAATAACAAATAATGACCTTACTAAAAAAATAGAAGATTTAAAAATATCTAAAGACACAACAACACATCCAATTGAACCTTTATTTAAAAATCATAGTGAATATGAAGAATTTCATAAAAGGCATCAAAAAGCCTCTGTTCCTAAAAAGGAACTTAAAGGTTATTCTGGCAACTGTTTTATTGGAATAGATGCTGGTTCAACAACTACAAAAATTGTTTTAATAGACGAAAAAGGAAATTTATTATATTCTCTATATGGTAGTAATGAAGGAAACCCACTTCAAAGTGTTATAGAAATGTTAAAAAAATTATATAATGAACTACCAAAAAATGCTAATATAAAATTTAGTGGAGTTACAGGTTATGGAGAAAAACTAATTCAAACAGCACTAAACGTAGATACTAGCGAAATAGAAACAATAGCACATTATACAGCTGCAAAAAAATTTGAACCAGATGTTACAAGCATTGTAGATATTGGTGGTCAAGACATGAAATATATTCGTTTAAAAGATGGTGCAATAGATAGCATAATGCTTAACGAAGCTTGTTCTTCTGGATGTGGCTCTTTTATTGAAACATTTGCTAAAAGTTTAAATTTAGAAATATCTGAATTTGTAAAACAAGCAATAGAAGCTAAAAGGCCTGTAGATTTAGGTTCAAGATGTACAGTTTTTATGAATTCTAAAATAAAACAAGCACAAAAAGAAGGATATTCAGTTGGAGATATTTCAAGTGGTCTTTCATATTCAGTAATAAAAAATGCTCTTCAAAAAGTTATGAAAATTAGAGATTTTGAAACACTTGGAAATAAAATAGTTGTACAAGGTGGTACATTCTATAATGATGCCGTACTTAGAGCCTTTGAAAAAACAGTAAACAAAGAAGTAATAAGGCCAGACATTGCAGGACTTATGGGAGCCTACGGAATAGCCTTAATTGCAAAAGATGAATTTGAGGCAAAAAAAGATAATAATTATAACTCTACAATTTCTAAAAAAGAAGATTTAGATAATTTAAATATAAAAATAAATCATACAAGGTGTAATGGTTGCGAAAATCATTGTAAACTTACTATAAATTTATTTAGCAATAAAAAACGCTATGTATCTGGTAATCGTTGTGAAAAAGGTGAAGGAATAGTTACAGAAAATAGGTCTCTTCCAAATTTAGTTAAATATAAATACAAGAGAATTTTCGATTATGAACCTATAGAAGAACAATATGCAGTTCGCGGAACTATTGGTATACCTAGAGTCCTAAACATGTATGAAGACTATCCATTTTGGTTTACATTTTTAACAAATTTAGGATTTAGAGTAATATTATCTGAAAATAGCACACGTAAAACATATGAAAAAGGTATGGAATCAATGCCATCAGAATCTGTATGCTATCCAGCTAAACTTTCTCATGGACATATAGAAAGTTTAATTGAACAGGGAATTAAAACAATATTTTATCCTTGTATGCCATTTTCAAGAAAAGAATATGAAAAAGCAGATAATAAATATAATTGTCCTATTGTAATTTCATATTCAGAAGTGCTAAAAAACAATGTGGAAAATTTAAAAAAGGCAGATATAAAATTCATAAATCCATTTTTACCTTTTGATATACCAAATTTAGTAAAAAAGATTTTAGAATTAGAAGAATTTAAAGAATATAATTTTACAAAGGAAGAATTAATAGAAAGTGCTAAAAAAGCTGAAGAAGAATATCTTAAATGCAAAAAAGATATTACCGATAAAGGGTTTGAAACAGTTCGTTATCTTGAAGAAAATAATTTAAAAGGAATTGTACTTGCAGGAAGACCATATCATATAGACCCAGAAATTAACCATGGAATAGACACTTTAATCACATCTTTAGGTCTTGCCGTACTTACAGAAGATAGCATATCTAGCCAAACACAAGTAAAAAGGCCAATAAGGGTTGTAGACCAATGGGTATTTCATTCAAGATTATATGCATCAGCAGACTTTGTTGGAAAGCATGATAATTTAGAACTTGTTCAACTAAATTCATTCGGCTGTGGTGTAGATGCTGTTACAACAGATCAAGTTGAAGAAATTTTAAAAAGCTATAATAAAATGTATACATTAATAAAAATAGATGAAGTAAATAATTTAGGAGCTGTTAAAATTCGTATTAGGTCACTTATTGCGAGTATGAATAAAAGAAGCAAAAAAAAGCAAGAAAATTTAGGTAACTACGAAGTTAACAAACCAATATTTACAAAAGAAATGCGAAAGAATTATACTGTATTAATACCTATGATGATTCCAATTCATTTTGAACTTTTAGAACCAGCTGTTAATTCTTGCGGATATAACATGGTCTTATTAAAAGAATGCACGCAAAAAACGGTTGAAACGGGATTAAAATATGTTAATAATGACGCTTGCTACCCTTCTATACTTACAACAGGGCAAATGATAGAAGCTTTAGAATCTGGTAAGTATGATGTAAATAAAACCGCCTTAATTATGTCACAAACAGGCGGAGGTTGTAGAGCAACAAATTATATTGGATTTATTAGAAAAGCCTTAAAAGACGCAGGTTTTGAGCAAGTACCTATAATCTCTTTAAATGTTGTTGGAATGGAAAAAATGCCAGGATTTAAATTAACACCAAAAATGTTGGATAAAATGATTAAAGCAATTATGCTTGGAGATTTATTGCAAAAAATGCTACATAAAAATAGAGCGTATGAAAAAAATAAAGGTGAAACGAACAAAGTATTTAATACTTGGATGGAAAAGTCAAAAAAATTAGTTACACATTGTACAAACAAAGAATTTAAACAAGCAATTTATGATATGGTAGCAGATTTTGAAAAAATAGAACTAGACCAAAGTATTGAAAAGCCAAAAGTGGGAGTAGTTGGAGAAGTATTAATAAAATATCATCCATTCGGAAATAACTATGTAGCTGATTTACTTGAAAAAGAAGGAGCAGAAGTTATCCTTCCAGACTTTATGGGATTCGTTAAATTTATGGCTACACATAAAATTACATTTAATACATTATTAAATAGTAATAAATTATCTGCAAAAATTAGTAGAATTGCACTTAATTTAATAAATTTAATGGAAAAAGACACTTACCAGGCACTTGCAAGTTCAAGGAAAAATTATTTAATGCCTTGTGACATCTTCGACCTAGAAAAAAAGGTTAAAAATATATTATCTATTGGTAATCAAACAGGAGAAGGCTGGTTTTTAACTGCTGAAATGATAGAATATATTGAAAATGACATCCCAAATATTGTTTGTGTTCAACCATTTGCTTGTCTTCCTAACCATGTTGTTGGAAAAGGAGTAATAAAAACAATCAGGCAGCATTTCCCTATGGCAAACATAACACCTGTTGATTATGACCCAGGAGCCTCTGAAACCAACCAAGCAAACAGAATTAAGTTATTAATGACAGTTGCAAAGGATAATTTAAAATTAAAACAAAAAGAAAAAATTGCTTTAGAAAAAGAAAATGCAGAAAATAATTCAGATTCAAAAAAAGAAAGTACTAAAATTAATTAATTGAGAGGTATAATTTTGAAAAATTATTATGAAATGTTAGAGGTAGATAAACATGCATCAAAAGAAATTATAGAAAAAGCATATAAAACTCTTGCAAAAAAATATCATCCAGATTTACAACATCAAGATAGAAAAAATGAATATGAAAAAAAATTAAAATTAATAAATGAAGCATATGAAACACTATCTGATAAAAATAAAAAAGATTTATATGATAAACAATTACAAAATAATTATATAGAAATTGAAAAATATAATAATATTTTAAAAGAAAATATTATATTAAAAAATCAATTAAATAATATACAAAATAAAATTTGTACACAAAGTATAAGCTTGCATATATTAATGTTAAATAAAAAATATTGTTATAAAAAATCAAAGAATATTGGTATGAATGGAACATAAATATTGTGATAATTAATATACAAATTATTCATAGAAAAGAAAAAGCACCATCGAAGTTTAGATGTAAAAAGTGAATTTAAACAACAGGTCGAGTGGTGCATATAAAATCATCAATTAATATGATGGTTTTAAAAAATATTAGATAAAACATAATATTAATAAACTATGAATTTGAAGTATTTAAATAAAGGAGGAAAAGTTAATGTTAAATAACCTGTTCTCGCCTATAAGGATCAATGGAAAAGCGTTAAAGAATCGCTGCGTTGTAACTCCTATGCTTATGAACTTTTGTGAAGAGGATGGAACATGTACTGAAAGATATGCTGCATATATGGAAGAAAAAGCAAAGGGTGGTTTTGCAATGATCTGTACAGAAAATATAGCTGTAACAGAGGTTGCTAAAGGGTATCAGTGGATACCAGGTCTGTGGAAAGATGATCATATTCCAGGATTTAAAGACATGACAGACAGAATTCATAAATATGATACGGTTGTAATTGCTCAGTTAAACCATCCGGGGAGACAGTCTGCAGAACAGTTTGCACACAAGCAGTCATGGGCACCTTCAGCTATTCCTGATCCTTATCATAATCAGGAAATACCACATGAAATGACTATAGAAGAAATACATAAAACTGTCGCAGATTTTGGTGACGCAGCTTTAAGGGCTAAAAAAGCAGGTTTTGACGGAGTTGAACTTCATGGAGCTCATGGATACATGATACCACAGTTCCTTTCAATGTATACAAATAAGCGTGTCGATGAGTATGGTGGCGATCTCTTTAATAGAATGAGATTCCTTATGGAAATCATCGAAGATGTAAGAAGTAAATGTGGAAGAGATTTTATTGTAGGATATCGTTTTTCAGCAGATGAGAGGGTTACAGGTGGTTTGACTATAGAAGATACAAAGGCTATAGTTCCATACGTTGAAAAGGCTGGTGTAGATTACCTTAGTGTGTCTATTGCAGTA
>USQS01000041.1 GCA_900556865.1 uncultured Clostridium sp.
CCCTTACCTAGATTGAAAAATTTAGGTAGGGGGGTGTTTTATAAAAAAATATATTTTTTTTGTTTTTTTAATTCTCCCAAATCCAGATATATCAATGCTTATAATAAATTGGTAAAAAAAGGTTGAAAAAAAAATTCAGAAAATTCGACAAAAAATATTGAAAAATAAAAAAACTCGTAGTAAAATGAAAATGGATAGAAAAGAAAGTAAGAAACAGGGGGATAAAATGAAAGCAGAAGCACTTGATAGAACACAGACAATAATGGTATTGCCTACAAAGGGATACAGAGAATTGTTTGGAAAGAAAAACGCATATAAGGCATTTAAAAGGACATGTGATGTGACAATTTCTCTATTTTCTATTGTAGCTTTAATGCCAATGTTTATAACGATTGCAATTTTAATAAAGTTAGAATCAAAAGGAAAAGTTTTTTTTAAACATACTCGTATAGGAAAAGATGGAAAAGTAATAAAAATTTATAAATTTAGAACAATGGTAGAAAATGCTGAAGATTTAATAAAAAGATTCACGCCTGAACAAATGAAGGAGTATAAAGAAAATTATAAATTAACAAATGACCCACGTATAACTAAAATAGGAAAATTTTTAAGAAAAACCAGTTTAGATGAATTACCACAATTGTTTAATATTTTAAAAGGAGATTTATCATTAATTGGACCAAGACCAGTTGTTGAAGATGAACTAAAAAAATATGGAACAAATACCAATAAATTTTTAAGTGTAACTCCAGGGTTAACTGGTTTTTGGGCAGCAAATGGTAGAAGTTGTACAAGTTACGAACAACGTATGCAAATGGAATTGTTTTACATAGATAATTTTTCTTTCAAAATGGATGTAAAAGTGTTTTTTAAGACAATTAGCGCAGTTTTAAAGAGAGAAGGGGCAGTGTGATGAAGGAAAAATATAGCGTACTAATGAGTGTGTACTATAAAGAAAATCCAGAATGGTTTAGAGAAAGCATAGAAAGTATGCTAAATCAAACAATTCCTACAAATGATTTTGTAATTGTAAAAGATGGAAAATTAACAAATGAATTAGATAAAATTATATCTGAATATTGTAAAAAATATCCAGATGTATTTAATATAGTGGAACTAAATGAAAATATAGGTTTGGGATCTGCGTTGGCTACAGGAATAGTGAAATGTAAAAATGAATTAGTAGCAAGGATGGATTCTGATGACTATTCAGTGCCTAACAGATGTGAAAAACAATTAAAACAATTTGAAGAAGATGAGAAATTGGATATTATAGGATCTGATCAAGCAGAATTTATCGGTAATATAAATAATGTTATTTCATATAAAAAATTCCCATATGAAGATGAAAAGATAAAGAAGTATGCCAGAAGAAGAAATCCATTCTCACATTCTGTAGTTATGTTTAAGAAAAGTAAAGTGATAAAAGCTGGAAGCTATAGAAAATACTACTTATGTGAAGATTATGATTTATGGGTTAGAATGATAGAAAATAATGCGGTATGCAGAAATATAAATGAAACTTTAAATTATGTTAGAATTAGTGAGGATTTATACAAGAGAAGAGGTGGAATAAAATATTTAAGGACAATCATGAAATTTAAAAAAGAAATGTACAAAAAAGGCTTTTATACATTAAATGACTATATTATAAGTGCAGGGAGTCATATAATTGTATGTTTGATGCCTAATTTTATGAGAAAGTTTTTTTATGAAAAAATGTTAAGGAAAAGGAAATAGATTATGAAAATTAAGGTTGAGGTAATAACATTGCAAAGAGTTCCTAACTATGGTTCTGTATTACAAGGGTATGCAACACAAAAGGTAATAGAAAAATTAGGCTATGAAGTTGAATTAATTAATTATTATCCACAAAGAATGCATATGCTTGCAATGCTTAAAAGATTAAAATACAAGAATGATAAGTTAAGGAAATCTTTGATTTTAAGAACTATTGCAAGATTGGTTATAATACCATCATATATAAAAAGATTTAGAGTATTCAATAAATTTACTAAAGAAAACATAAAGATGACGGATAAAGAATATATAACTTTTGAAGATCTAAAGAAAGATATTCCAGAGGCTGACATTTATTGTACAGGAAGTGATCAAGTATGGAATTCTAAATGGAATGAAGGAATAGATTACAGTTTATTTTTAGATTTCCTTCAAGAAGACAAAAAACGAATAACATATGCTGCAAGTTTTGGAAAAGCAGAACTGGAAGATTTTGAAATAGATGAAACAAGGAAAATGCTTAAAAGATATGATGCTATTTCTGTAAGAGAAAAATCAGGAGTAGATATAATAAGAAAATTAGGCATAGAAAATGTTACAAATGTAGTAGATCCAACATTACTTTTAAATGGAGATGATTGGAGAAGACTAAGCTCAAATAAACATAAAGATGAAAAGTATATTTTAGTGTATAATTTAAATAGAAATAAAAAAATAGATAACTATGCTAAAAAATTATCAAAAGAAACAGGATTAAAAATATATTATTTAAGTTATCAATTACATGAACTTTATAAAACAGGAAAAATGTTTTGCAATCCTAATGTAGAAGATTTTATATCACTTATTGATAATGCTCAATATGTTATTACGGACTCATTTCATGCAACAGCATTTTCATTGAATTTAAATACTCAATTTGTAATAGTTTATCCAAAAAAATATAGTACCAGGCTGCAAAGTATATTGGAGCTACTAGAATTAGAAAATAGAGTTGCAAAGGATGAAGATGATATGGGGGTTGTCGAAAAAAATATAGATTTTGAAAAAGTTAATAAAAAAATAGAATCTATGAGAATGGAGTCATTAGAATGGCTAAATAATGCATTAAAAGGAGATGAATAAATTGAGAAAAGTTGTGAAGGCTTTGAGAAAATGTACAAGTGAGATACTTAGATATATGCCAATAAAAGAATCGGTTTCGACTAGTGCATTATATGGAGAGTTATTAAAAGATAGAACGGCACTAATAACTGGGGGAACAAGCGGTATAGGATTTTCAATTGCAGATTCATTTATAAAAAACGGAGCTTGTGTAATTATAACTGGAAGAGATAGAAGAAAAATTGATATGGCAGTAGAAAAATTAAAATTTCAAAATGATAGTGCATTAATTTATGGACTTGAACTTGATAATACAAGAATAAAAGAAATGAATGAAAAATTTAACAATATTTTAAAGGAAATCAACAATAGGAAAATAGATATTTTAGTGAATAATGCAGGGATTATAAATAAAACTCAATTTTGGGATAGTACAGAAGAAGATTTTGACAATGTAATTAATACAAATCTTAAAGGAACATATTTTATTACTAAAATAGTTGCTAAATATATGTTAGAAAATAAAATAAAGGGAAATATTTTAAACATATCTTCTTCATCATCAATAAGACCAGCTCTAACTTCGTATCAGTTGACAAAATGGGGAATAAGAGCATTTACAAAAGGATTAGCAAAAGAATTAAGTCCTAAAGGTATTGTCGTAAATAGTATTGCGCCTGGACCTACGGCAACAGATATGTTACTTAATGGAGATAATAATATAAATAGACCTAATTCGCCTATTGGAAGATATGCAACAACAGATGAAATCGCTTCATTATCTACTATACTTGTTAGTGATTTATCAAGAATGATAGATGGAGATACAATTTTTGCTACTGGTGGTTGTGGTAATCTTACGTATGATGATTGGGATTAAGGAGGAATATATATGTACACAGAGGTAAAAAGTTATCAATATATAATTTCACTGTTAAAAGAATATGGGATAAGTAAATGTGTTTTGTCATCAGGATCGAGAAATGTACCTTTTGTTCATAGTGTTGAAAAAGATTCATATTTTAAATGTTATTCTATTGTTGATGAAAGAAGTGCAGGATATTTTGCTTTAGGACTATCACAAGAGTTAAATGAACCTGTGGTTATTTCATGTACTTCATCAACTGCAACATGTAACTATTGGCCTGCAGTTGCGGAAGCATATTATCAAAATGTTCCATTGGTTATTTTAACAAGTGACAGAGATCAAAGAATGATAGGTCAATGGGAAGATCAATTAATAGATCAAGTAGGCATGTATGATAGACATGTAAGAAAATCTGTTAATTTACCAATAATAAATGATAAAGATGATGAAATATATTGCCAAAGATTAATAAATGAAGCTTTATTAGAATTGAATCATAATGGAGCAAAAGGACCTGTTCAAATTAATATACCAACTAATACATATAATCGCTCATTTTTAGCAAAAGAATTACCTTATACTAAAAAAATTGATAGGTTATTTTTAAATAGCAAAGAAAATTGGAATGATTCAATAAAAGAGTTAAATGAATATAAAAAAATATTAGTTATTTGTGGACAAAAGGCAGATGTAAGTATTGAATTAAAGAAGGAACTTGAAAAATTTTTTGAAAATTATAATTGTGCTATAGTAGGTGACTATATGTCAAATGTAAATTTAGATTGTTTTATAAATACAACAATATCTACTGATTCAAATGTTATATCAGGAAAAATGTTTAATGAATTAATGCCAGATTTAGTTATATCTTTTGGTGGTCAGATCTTTTCAGGTATAAAAGGACAACTAAAAAGTAATCATGGAAAATTTAAGCACTGGATAATTCAAGAGGATGGCAAAGTCATTGATGCATTTAAATCACTAAATAAAATATTTGAGTGTAGACCAGAGGAAGCTTTTAAATATTTCAATGAAAAAGCAGCAAATAAAAATTCAATGGAATATTACAATGATTTTAAAAAGTATAACGACGAAGTTTCTTCAAAAAAATATAAATTTGAATATTCAAATGTTTATGCAATAAAAAATATTGTAGAAAGCATACCTGATAATTCCATATTACATTTAAGTATAAATGATAGTATTAGATTAACTAATTTTTTTGATATACCAAAGAATACCAGAGTTTATGCTAATATTGGAACTCATGGAATTGATGGATGCATGTCATCTTTCTTTGGACAATCTGTTGCAAGCAATAAACCATGTTTTCTTATTATTGGGGATTTGTCATTTTTCTATGACATGAACTCAATTAGAATAAATGCAATAAAGAATAATGTACACATATTATTAATAAATAATCATGGAGGAGCTGAGTTTTATTATAATAAAATTCAACAAAATGATGACAGACATACAACTGCAAGACATAATAATATAGCTGAGGGTTGGGTTAAAGACAATAATTTTATTTATTTATCTGCACATAATAAAAAAGAATTTGATGATAATATAAAAAAATTTATGAAAGAAAATGAAAGACCAATTATTTTTGAGGTTTTTACAGAGATGAAAACAGATGCAGAAGAAATCCATAAATTTTATAATAGTGTAAAGCCAAAAGATCTAAAAACTGAAGTAATAAGAAAATCAAAAGACTTTGTTAAAAAAAATATTGGACAAGAAAAGGTAAAAAAAATATTGAATTTATTTGATAAATAAAGTAGGTGTAAAAGTGAAAAAAGTATTGTTTATAATTCCCACGTTAACACAAACGAATGGCGTTGCGGCATTTATAGTAAATTATTTAAGCAGATTTAAATTAAACAATTTTGAAGTTGAAGTTATTTATAATAATTTGAGACCAGCACAAAAATATATTGACTTTTTTAAAAGTAAAGGAATAAGAACTTATGCACTGCCATATGTCAGAGATGTTGGGTTAAAGAACTATAAAGAAAAAATTAAAAAGTTTTTTAAAGAGCACCATGATTATGAGTTGATTTACAGTAATGTAGGATATCAAACTTATTTCTTTTACAATGAGGCTAAGAAATATAATTTAAAAAAGTTTGCTATACATGCACATGGAACGCAATCATCAGATAATGCATTGAAAAACATATTGGGTAGTTTTTTACAAGCAAAAATCAATAAGTTTTGTAATTATAAATTGGCATGTTCAAAACTTGCAGGAGAAGGTTTATTTAAATCAAATGATTTCAAAGTAATAAACAATGCAATAGACTATAATAATTTTAAATTTAATAATGATTATAGAAAAAAATTAAGAAAAAATTTTCATATAGATGATGAAAAAAAAATCATTGGATTTGTAGGTAGATTTGTAGTGCAAAAAAATATATTTTTCTTTATAGAATTGGCTAAGAGATTAGATAGTGAATATAAAATAATGATGATTGGAACAGGAATATTAAAGAATGATTTTATAAAGAAAATTAAAGAATACGACATAGAAAATAAATTTATATTTATTGATGAAATATCAAATGTAAATGAATATTATTCTATGTTTGACTATTTTCTTTTACCATCATTATTTGAAGGATTACCTGTTGTTGGTGTTGAAGCACAAGCAAATGGATTACCCTGCTTATTTTCTGATACTATTTCAAATGAGTGTAAGATATCAGAAAATGTAGTATATCTAGATAGAAATAATGTTGATGATTGGCTTGAAAACATAGATAAAATGGCAAGAAATAATAATTTAAAATTAAATGATGATTTTAATATAGATATTCAAGCAAAAAAATTTGAAGATTTACTTTCAAAGATTGTAGAAGAATAAATACTATGTAGGAAGGAATGTATTATAAAAATGGATGATCTTATAAGTGTTATTATACCCGTTTATAATGTTGAAAGATATCTAAAGAAATGTGTAGATAGTGTTTTAAAGCAGGACTATACTAATATTGAAATTATACTAGTTGACGATGGCTCAACAGATAGCTCTGGAAACATATGTGATGAGTATTCTAATAAATATCCAAATAAAGTAAAAGTTATTCATAAAAAAAATGGAGGTCTTTCTGATGCCAGAAATTATGGAATAAAAAAATCAAGTGGAAAATATTTGATTTTCGTTGATAGTGATGACTGGATTGAGGAAAATACAATAAGTTACTCATATAAGGAAATAATTGAAAATAATGCGCAAATTGCTGTATATGGAATTTCAATAGACCAAGAGGGCAAAAAAGCAAAAATAAAAAAGCCTTCTGAAAAAAGAATAATTTCATCTAAATTAGCAATTATATATCTTAATTCATTTAGAGGTATAGATGTAAGTGCATGCAATAAAATGTTTTGCAGAGAAATTTTTAATAATATAGAATTTCCTGTAGGTAAATTATGCGAAGATTATTATATAATGTATAAATTATTCGAAAACACAAAACAGACAATTCTTATTCCAGAAGCATTTTATCATTATTATCAAAGACCTAATAGTATTGTAAGAAGTTCAAATCTTAACATGGATTATTTATATGCGGCTGAAGAAGAAATGAAATACTTGAGTAAATATAATAAAGATATCGAATTTGCAGGAATTACTGGATATGTTTTTGCTAATATTACGTTATATCATATGAAATATATAAGAAATATAAAAAACGAAAAAAAAGAATTATTAAAACATATGAAAAAGTATAAAAAGTCTGTTTTAAATAATAAATATTTACCAACGGTTAGAAAGATTCAGTATATAATTTTTACATATTTTAATAATGTGTATGATTTATGGCTAAGG
>USQS01000042.1 GCA_900556865.1 uncultured Clostridium sp.
AAAATTATTCAGTATTATGAAAAATAAAAAAGAAAGTTTATTAAAAGGCATATTTACATTGTTAATATCTCAAATTTTTATAAAAATAATTGGCCTTATTTATAAATTATATTTAACAAATAAAGATGGGTTTGGAGATGCAGGAAATGCAATATATAGTAGTGGTTTTCAAATTTATGCATTGCTTCTTACGTTTTCTTCTACAGGTATTCCAAATGCAATCTCAAAATTAGTTGCTGAAAGATTAGCTGTTGGAGATAATAAAGGTGCACATAAGATTTTTAAAATAGCTTTTATTACTTTTGCTTTAATAGGAACTTTTGGGTCAGTATTATTATTTCTTGGTGCAAAAACAATTGCAACAAAGTGGATTCAAATACCAGAAGCTGAAAATTCGCTTATTGCACTTGCACCATCTATATTTTTTGTTGCAATTAGTTCTGTAATAAGAGGATATTTTAATGGTATGCAAAATTTTTCTGCAATGGCTAAATCTCAATCTATAGAGCAAATTTTTAAAACAGTTTTTACAGTTTTAGTTGTTGAATTACTAGTATTTATAGGTAAAAAAAATACAATTCTTATGGCTGCTGGAGCGAATTTTGCAACAACAATGGCTACAATATGTAGTTTCTTTTACATATATGTTTATTATATGAAAAAAAGAAATGAAATAGCAACTCAAATAAATCAAAGTGTAAATTATAAGCCAACTAGAATAAGAAAAACAATAAAAAAAATAATAAAAGTTGCATTTCCAATATCTATAAGTAGTTTAATAGTCTCTTTTAATAAAAATATAGATTCATTTACAATTGTAAGATTTTTAAAAAGGTTTTTATCAGAAGAGCAAGCTAAAAATCAATATGGAATTTTAAGTGGTAAAATAGACAGTTTATGTGCTATTCCATTATCTTTTAATTTAGCTTTTGTAACAACTCTTGTTCCAAGTATTTCAAAAGAGGTTGCAAAAGGAAATATTAAAGAAGTGAATAAGAAGGCTAAATTATTTATTTTAATAAGTATAGGAATCGCTCTACCTATAACTGTTTTTATGTTCGTTTTTTCAAGTCAGATATTAAATTTATTATTTCCAAAAGCAAATAGTGGTGCTTTATATTTAAAAATTAGTAGTATTGCTATTTTATTTATGTTGCCAGCACAAACTGTAAATGCTATTTTACAAGGAATAGGTAAGGTAAATGTTCCGGCAATTGCTTTTGGAGTTGGAATGTGTGTAAAATTGCTATGCAATGTTTTTTTAGTTCAAATAAGACAAATTGGAATAATTGGTGCAATTATTGGGAATATTTTATGTAATATAGTTGCTTTTGTTATAGGTTTTTGTGTTTTAAAGAAAGAATTGAATTTTAAAATAAATGAAAATGGTGGTAAAAAAGAAAAAATATTTATAAAAAAAGAGGGATTTTATCGAAGATTGGCGAATAAATAAAGTAAGTTATATAAATGCGAAACATAGCATAGAAAAGTAACTACATAAAACATAAATTTTATAGGAGGTAATTAAAATGAACAAAGCTGAATTAGTAGCAGCTGTAGCTGCAAAAACAGGAGAAACAAAAAAAGCTGCAGAGGCATCAGTTAACGCATTTGTTGATGTTGTAACAGAGGCATTAAAAAAAGGAGATAAAGTCCAATTAGTAGGATTTGGATCTTTTGAAGTTAGAAAAAGAGCTGCAAGAAAAGGTAGAAATCCTCAAACTAAGGAAGAAATAAAAATACCTGCATCAAAAGCTCCAGTTTTCAAAGCTGGTAAAGCTTTAAAAGATGTTGTAAATAAAAAATAAAAAATCTCTCTTCTTTTGAAAAACAAAAGAAGAGAATTTTTTTGCATAAAATTTAGTGCAAGGATAAATTAATTTAAAAGCCAAAGATAAGAAGTAAAGCTTTTAAATTTTTTTATGGATTAGCAACATCCACCTCTGTTTCCACCGCAACAACAGCATATTAATAATATAAGGATTATAATCCAACAGCAGTCATCACCAAATCCGAAACCGCATCCACATCCTCCTCTGTTTTCTGGCATAGTATACACCTCCTTTCTAATAAAAAAGATTAAGTATTACTAGCAACATGGCTAATGAGGACTATTGCTATAGCAACACATAAACATTGTTTCTTAAAATCTTCTGTATGCTATATAGTATGAGTTTAAAAAAAATGTGTTACAGTTTTGAAAAAAAGAAAAAAATACAAAATTTTGTTTGACAAAAGCAAATTTGTATGATATTATATTTTCAAAGTTTAATTTGGAGAGTGATATTATGCAAAGAAGAATAAAAGGTTTAAATAAAAGAGAAAAGGCAATTTTAAAATTTATTGAAAAACAAATAATTGAAGATGGTTATCCACCATCTGTTAGAGAAATAGGTAAAGCAGTTGGACTAAATTCAACAGCAACTGTACATGGCTATTTAGCTAAACTTAGAGAAAAAGGGTACATAAAAAAAGAAGATAAAAAGGGAAGAACATTAAGATTATTAAAAAGTGAAAATGGGGAAGAGTTTAACCCAAGTCCTAAAAATTTTTATGCTCAAAAAGAGCTTGTAGATGTACCAGTTGTTGGAAAAATTACTGCAGGAATGCCTATTCTTGCCGTAGAAAACGTTACAGATACATTTCCAATTCCATTAGATTTTGTTGGTAATTCAGAAAGCTTTATGCTTACTGTTAGAGGAGAAAGCATGATAGAAGCCGGCATTTTAGATGGAGACTATATTTTAGTTAGAAAACAAAATGATGCAACAAATGGAGAAATTGTAGTTGCATTAATAGAAGATGAAGCAACAGTAAAAACATTTTATAAAGAAACAGACCATATTCGTTTGCAACCAGAAAACTCAGCAATGGATCCTATAATAGTACCAAATTGTGAAATTTTAGGTAAGGTTATAGGTGTGTTTAGAAAAATGAGGTAGAAGTGTTGAAATAATCTAAATTTGTCCAACTTTATGTATAAAATAAATATGAAAAGGGAGAAATAAATGGCAAAAAGTAATTCTAAACATAAAGCAAATAAAAAATCAAAAATTAGAGAAATACACTATAACAAAATTGTTACTGCTATAGCTTTTGTTATAGTGCTAATTTTTTTAGCAAAATTTGCTTTACAAAATAAAAATATTAACAAACCATATGATAAAACTCAAATAATTTTAAACAATGAAAATATAACTCAAAATTTAGAAGAAAGTATTATTGTTCAAAATGAAAAAATATATATGAGTTTTAATGATATAAAAAAATTTTTGGATTCAAATATCTATTTAGAAAATGACACAAATACAATAATTACTACAGCAGCTAAAAAGCTTGCAACAGCAACTATTGGAGAAAATTCTATTTCCATAAATAATTCACCTTTAAGTGTAAAATCTCCAGTAATACAAGAAAATGATAAAATATATTTGCAAATTTCAGCATTAGAAAATGTTTATAATTATGAATTAAAGTATATAAAAAATTCTAATATTGTCACAATTGATAGTTTAAACAAAAAAAAGGTTAAAGCATATGCAAAAAAGAATTTTAATATTAAAGATGGAAAAAATGTAGTAGATAAGGTAAAAAAAGGAAATTGGGTTATATATGTTAATGAAAATGATGGTATGGCAAAAGTACGAACACAAAATGGTTATATGGGAGAAGTTAAACTGAATTTATTAGATAATTTTGTAACAGAAAGAGAAGATTTTGAAGAAAATGGAAAATCATTTAATAAAGATGAAGCTGAAAAATTTGATATTACATCAAAAGATATTTCTACATACAAAAAAAGAAAAGAAGTTATAGATTTTATATTGCAAGAAACGATAAAAAATGATAAAATATTTGTAGAAATAACATATTCCAAAGACAAAAATTTTGAATACGAAAGATTTAAGATTGAGGCATTACCAATTTTAAGAGAATGTGGAATAACTGTTGAAATGTAAAGGAAGGTATACTATGGGAAAAAAGGGTTATATAATACTTGGAGTTGTTTTTTTATTAGTTTTAATAACAGTAATATCATCTATTATTTGGTATACGGGAGAAATAAAACCAGTAGACAAAAATGGAAGTTCAAACTATAAGGTTGTTGAAATTAAAAGTGGAACAAGCACGAGAGAGATTATAAAAATATTAAAAGATAATGATGTTATAAAAAGTGAATTAGCAACTAAAGTTTATATTAAATTACATGAAGTAAGAAATCTTCAAGCAGGAAAATATAAGTTTAATCAAGCAATGTCTCTTGAAGAAATTTTAGCTGAAATAGCTTCAGGAAAGGTAATGGATGAAACAATTAAAATTACATTTCAAGAAGGAAAAAATATGCGTTATATTGTTTCAGAAATTGTAAAAAACACAACAAATTCAAAAGAAGATGTATATGATTTATTAGAAGATAAAAAATATATAACATCTTTAATTGATAAATATTGGTTTTTAACAAAAGAAGTTCGAAATAAAAATATATATTATGCTTTAGAGGGGTATTTATACCCTAGCACATATGAATTTGCAAGTGAAAATGTTGATGTAAAAACAATATTAGAAAAAATGCTAGACCAAACAAATAAAGTTTTAACTAAATATAAAAATGAAATATCAAATAGTGGATATACAGTACATGAAATATTAACAATGGCATCAATTGTAGAATTAGAAGGAAATAATGCGGAAAATAGGCCTAAAATTGCAAGTGTAATATTTAATAGATTAAAAAATGATATGTCTCTTGGAAGTGATGTTACAACATATTATGCAATAAAGGTTGATATGGGGGAAAGAGATTTATATGCAAAAGAAATAAACACATATAATGCATATAATACAAGAGGGCCTAATATGAATGGAAAATTACCAGTAGGTCCAATTGCCAATTCATCGGAAGAATCTATAAAAGCAGTATTAAATCCAGATAAAAGTGATTATTTATATTTCGTTGCAGATAAAAATGGAGAAATATATTTTTCAAAAAGCAATGAAGAACATGAAAGTAGAATTACAGATTTAAAGAAAAAGGGTTTGTGGTATGAGTATTAAAACTAAATTAGTATAAAGCAATTATTTTCACTTGATGTATGCAGAAAATTAGATAAAGAATCAGGTGTTAGAAATGTTAGTAAATGATGTAATAGAAAGAGTAAAGAAAAAAAAATATTTTTTGATTTTAATATTATCAATTATTATATTATTGTTAATTCTACTTATTGGAACGGTAAGTAGTTTTAATAAAAAAAATATAGTAAGTCAAGAGGAGCAACAACCTAAAGAAGAGGAAGAAATGATTGTTGCAATTGAGAATAAACAAAAGGAAGAAGAAGAAAAACAAAAAGAAAAGCAGGAAGAAGCAAATGCAACAGGTATAATATATTTAACTTTTGATGATGGGCCTACACAAGATACTACACCAAAAATACTTGATATTTTAAAAAAGAAAAATATTAAAGCAACATTTTTTGTTGTGAATTATTCAAATAGTAATGAAGAATTAATTAGACAAGAAGCAGAAATGGGAGAAACAGTTGCTTTACATGGTTATACTCATACTTATTCTGAAGTTTATCAGTCTTCAGATACATGTATAGATAATTTTAAAAAAATTCAAAGCAAAGTATATCAAACAACAGGAAAAAAGGCTAATATAATTAGATTCCCTGGAGGAAGCTCAAACACAATAAGTAGAAAATATTGTGAGGGTGTAATGACAGAATTAACAAAAAGAGTTGTAGATGAAGGTTTTAGATATTTTGATTGGAATGTGGATTCTGATGATGCAGGAAAAGCTAAAACAAGTCAAGATATATATAATAATGTTGTATCAGGTATAAAGCCAGGAAGAGAAAATGTGGTTTTAATGCATGATTTTGCTAAAAATGATAAAACTGTAAATGCGTTAGAGGCAATAATAGATTATGGGTTACAAAATGGATATGTATTTAGAAAAATTACAGATGAAACAAAAATGGTAACACATTCGGTTAATAATTAATTATGGGGCGACCATTGGTCGCCTAATTAAATGGTAAAGTTATGGAGAATTACTCAAGTGGTTGAAGAGATCAGTTTCGAAAACTGATAGGTCAAGAAATTGGCGCGGGGGTTCAAATCCCTCATTCTCCGCCAAAAAAATTAAATTTCAAAAGTAAAAGAATAAATTAAATATATTTACACATTCTATTGTTAAGGATGTGATTTTTTATGTTTAAACCAAAAAAAATTTATTATGAAAAAGAAATTGAAGATTATGAATTAGGAAGAGAGCTTTTGAAAAAGTATGAAGATATACCTAAAATTATAATTGATAATCATAATAATATTCAGGAAATGAGAAGCAAACAAAATTCAGATTTTCCAGATATGAAAAGAAATTTAATTATTGGAACAAGAAAAACTCATAAATATCAAGAAAACCATAAGGTTTCTGATTTTTTAGTACCTTATACATCTTCGGGTTGTGTTGCAATGTGTATGTATTGTTATTTAGTTTGTAATTATAATAAATGTGCATATATGAGGCTTTTTGTAAATAGGGAGCAAATGCTAGAAAAGATTATAAAAACTTCTAATAATTCTAGTAAAGAGTTAACTTTTGAAATTGGTAGTAATAGTGATTTAATTTTAGAAAATACAATTACAAACAATTTAGTTTGGACTATTGAAAATTTTGCGAATAGTTATAAGGGTTTTTTAACTTTTCCTACAAAATTTGATATGGTAGATCCAATTCTTCCACTACAACATAATGGAAAAATAATTGTTAGGATGAGTGTTAATCCAGAGGAGATAATAAATAAAGTTGAATTTGGAACTTCAAGACTAAATGATAGGATAAATGCTATAAATAAACTAAAAGAAGCTGGATATAAAGTGGGAATAATAATTGCACCTGTTATTTTTACTGATAATTGGGAAGAAGTATATTTAGAATTAATAAAAACACTTTCAGAAAAGTTAAGTAATAAGGTAAAAATGGATGTTTTTTTTGAAATTATTTTTATGACATATAGTTATGTTCATGATAAAATAAATACGGAGGCTTTTCCAAATGCAATAAATTTATTTGATAAAGAGAAGATGAGAGGAAGAGGCAGGGGAAAATACATGTATAAAGATGAGTTTAGAAAAAATGGAGAAATGTTTTTTAGAAGAGAACTTAAAAAATATTTTGATGGGAATAAGATTTTGTATATTGTTTAGCATAAATTTTAAGATATAAAAATATGAAATATCACGGAATGAAATTTACCAAAGTTACAATTCACAGTTTATGAAATAATTTATTTTAAAATTTGATATTATATTGTTTTTTATACCTTGGTGTCGCCAATCCCCGGATGTTCCAAAATAAAAAATTAAAATTTTTTATTATTGGAACGAAAGTAGATT